>JAHJLU010000655.1 GCA_018821745.1 Myxococcota bacterium
GCAACTCGCTCCCGCCACTTGCCTTAAGCCCGGGCAACTCGCTCCCGCCGCTTACCTTAAGCCCGGGCAACTCGCTCCCGCCACTTGCCTTATGCCCGGGCAACTCGCTCCTACCGCTTACCTTAAGCCCGGGAAGATCGGAGCTCTCATGTGTATCTTGCGGTGCCCCAGAGTTACTGACAGCGATATTCAGGATATCTGCAAACTCTTTAACATCCTTTATCAGATGCCAGACTACCCTGTCCTGGGAAACATGCTCACTCCCCTTCATCTTTCCCTGCTTCACCAGGGTTTTTATTTTTTCGGTTGGAAAGGGACCGAACTCCTTGCCCGTATCCCGCCTGACAAACAGCAATGCCACACCTTCCAGCGAAAACATTGGAGCCTCCAGAATATACACCCCTGCGGTGTTTATTCGCCGGGGGCAATACCTGACTTTTGTCGATAACCGAGACCATCAGCATCTTCAGTTTTGAAACCATCAACAGTTATCGACAGAGTCTGGTGAGTAAAAAAATAATAATATAAGCTACATGCAGATCTTATCTACAATATGTCCTGAATGATCTTGAGAAAATTTATTTGTAATAGAATTAAAACAAAATAGGAACCTTCTCATTGAACTCTTCCCAGGAGAAGAAATATTACTCTCAATCAACCCCAAACGCAAATAGCAGGTAAATTTCCTTGAAATTCCCCACAGGGCAGGTAACCTGTTTGAGCTGAAAGGAGTCTCCATGAAGTTTGAAGTTCAAAAATCCGTACTCATTTCCGGTATATTTGACTGCTATAAAGTTGCCGATTCGGGGCCGAATATCAACCCCATTTTGACCAATCTCCAACTGAATGCCATGTCAGATGGTACTGTCACCTGTATTGCCACCGATGCTGCAGCTTCGGTGCACTCCACATTTAAAAGTGATGTGTCCAAAGCCGGAAAAGCAACTGTTTCGGCAAAACTTTTTTATAACATCGTTTCGTCCATGTCCGGTGAAACGGTTACTATTGAAAAGCAGGAAAACCAAGTGGTTATTACCTCCCAGAAGGCAAAATTTGAACTCAATGCCATGAGAGATGAAGATTTTCCTTCCATTTATATCCCTGCAACAGACGCTTTCAGTAGCTTTGAACCTATTGTTCTATCTGAAATCATTGATAAAACTATTTTCAGTGTGTCCAACGACGATGCAAAACAGCATCTCACCGGAATTTTTATGGTCTGCAAGGATAAATTGGCGGTAGCCGTCTCCACCGACGGTCACCGGCTCAGTCTCAGTGAATACGCCTATGAAGGGGAGTTTATCCTCCCGGCGGGTATTATTATCCCGAAAAAAGCAGCAAAGGAAATAAAGCGGCTTGCCGACTCCAACCCTGACGGGATAATGCTGGCCTATATTCATGAAAAGAAAATGCTCGCGGTGAAAGCCGGCGAGACCATTATGACAGTCAGAATTATCGACTCAAAGTTTCCCCCATATGAGCAGGTGATCCCCGATTATAAAGAGAATGTAATGGTGGCTCCCAAATCTCAGATGCAGGCTTCACTCAAGCGCATTCAACTCATATCCGAGGGTGCCGAGTCTGGGACCATTCTCACACTGAGCAAGGACCTCCTCAAGCTCACCAGCACAGATGTCTCCAAGGGTAAGGCCTTTGAGGAGATTGAAGTGGACTATCAGGGTGAGGAAATTACCATTGCCTTCAATATTCGGTTCCTCGATCAGATATTGGGGAAAATTGAAGGTCACGAGCTCAAAATGACTTTTGGCGGGCAAAAAGCAGCAGCTCTGGTCACACCCGTTGACAGTACGGCCTTTGTCGCGGTAATCATGCCTCTCAAGCTCTCTGACTAGCGCTCCCATACCATGAAACTGCTCTCATTTGAGGCTATTAACTTCAGGAATATAGCCCACTGCACATTTACTCCCCATGAAGTTTTTTCCTTTATTCACGGTAATAACGGTCAGGGAAAAACGAACCTCATGGAAGCGCTCCATCTTCTGTTTACCCTTCGACCAATTCGCACGGGCAATGATATTCGACCGCTTCTGATGCAGGGTGCGGAATATTTTTCCCTGCGTGCGCAAGTAGATGATTTGGAAGGGAGTCACGAGCTGTTTTTCTCTTTCTCACGCAGTGGCGCCAAGAAGTTGATCCTGGACGGTGTTGAGGCAACACCCAGGGAGTTCCTCACCTTTGGCCCTGTTATGTTTTTTTCACCGGATCAGGCCGCACTCATTGTCGAGTCACCGGAAGTGCGCAGGCGTGCTATTGACAGGAGTGTGTTCCACGTGGAACCTTCCTTCTACGAGCTGCTCGCGCAATTCAAGGGGACCCTCAAGAGAAGAAATTCTATTCTGAAAATGGATAATGATCCGCGGCTTTTGGCCTCCATTGACAGAAGCTTTGCCCCCCTGGCTTTTGAGGTGTCCAGAAGGAGGAGACAGTTCATTGAAGCGCTCGCTCCGTACTTCTCTGCGGTATGGGCGGTTCTCAAACCCTCTATTTTTCCCATGTCCATATCGTTTTTTGAGAACCTGGGAAATGCACAGGGAGAGGAGGAACTCTATACACTTCTCAGAAACGCCTCCAACGCCGATTTTCAGAGAAAAACCAGCTTACTGGGACCACAGCGTGAAGATCTCCATTTTCTCGTGGAGGAGAAGTCTTCGAAATTTTTTGTCTCCCACGGGGAGAGAAAAATAGCCGCCCTGGCCTTTATAATCGCCTGTATTCAACTCATCCGTGAAAAATCAGGGAGGGTTCCTCTATTTTTGCTCGATGACCTGGCAGCAGAACTGGACACCAAGACCCGGGAGTTGGTCCTCTCCTACCTGGATCACATAAATCTTCAGATAGTCATGACGGGGATATTTTTTCCCTGGGAGACAAACAAAGAAGGCCGGTTTTTGACAATCAACGAAGGGGTCCTCTCACTGAATGAAAGTGGGACACGCCAAAAATGATTCATTGAAAAAAGGGGAAAAAAAGAGAGGTTAAGGATTGTCCCCAACAAAGGTGCAATGCACTTTTCGATTGCGGGGACCATCAAACTCACAAAAATAGACCCCCTGCCAGGTTCCCAGCAGGGGTTTTCCCAAAATGACCGGAATCTGAACACAGGTACCGAGCAGCGCTGTCTTAATATGGGCATCGGAATTGCCTTCCGCGTGCCTGAACCCGGGATGATCCGGGACCATTTTGTGTAGGTGGGAGACCATATCGGTGACAACATCGGGATCCGCGTTCTCATTGATGGTGATTCCCGCCGTGGTGTGTGGGGAGGAGATAAGGAGAATACCGCTGCCGGCACCCATGGCAGAAAGGGCGGTCCGAATTTCGCCTGTAAGCTCTATCAGGGTCTCACGCTTCGTTGTCTTCACATTGATAATTTTGTGCACAAACATATGGTTTGCTTTCACTTTTTCCCTGACCACTCCAAAAGGAGCAGATAATATCCCATAAAGTTGGTGTGGCTCATTTTGGGCATAACAATGCCCTTCTTGAATTCCACATCGATGATCATGTCGTTCTTTTTTTCGTGCCGGTAAAAGGAAACCTTCTCCACTGGAGTCGAAAAATAGTGGGTGATGATGTCCCGCCAGGCGTTCTTGCTCCATGCATGACAGTTTGTAACTATGAGTCGCAGGTAGTGGTTATTTTTTACGGTAACCTTTGAATATTTAAGATTAATTTTACTGGTGAACAAAAAGAAGAATCTGGAATCCCTGGTTTTTTTATGACTCTGGAAACCGGGCCACACAAGCATGCAGGTTTTACCGGGCTTTGGGATTATATCGGGCACCTTTGGAGAGGGGGGTGCGACACCCTTGTATGCATCGATTTTTACGGGGGTCTCCTTGATTACCAGCTTCGGACGTGTGCGAGTTTTTTTCTTTGTGGCTGTTGGCAGACCGAACAATATGAGAAGGGCCATGATTACAGGCATAATAATTCTCCTTTTTCATCACGAATATAGATCAATTCCCACCAGAAGCAATTTTTTGACACTTCTTTACTTTTGGGGCTTTTCGGGGCGTGGCGTGGCAACTCTGATACAACGGTTACAGTGAATGCAGGTGATATCACGAAGGGAACGCACTCCATAATCACAATGTCTGATATGTCGCGTCGGGAGGAAACGCCGAAGGGGAGCGAGAATTCCCAGCAGGGTAATAAACGCACCCACGGGACAGATAAATCGGCAATGGGGCCTGAAGAAGAAGAGGGACGTTGTGAGGATGAGGGCCAGAACGATGTACTGGAAGGAGTGGGTATAGGAGGAGGAGAAGATAAAGGAGAGCGGATCGTAATCCAGCCATCGCTGACTGCAAAAGATGGAGAAACCAAGCAGTGAGACACCGAGCAATACATAACGGGTATAGGAGACGGCGTTGAGCAGCTTCGATTTATGAACAGGATGCATATGACTTTGGAGCGCACTTTGGAGCGGCTCTTTCTTCCATAGTTTGCCCGCCGCTCTCTTGGCCGTGTAGATCAACTCTGAAAGTGCACCCAGGGGGCAGATATAGCCACACCACAGAGGCGCAATGAAAATTCCCGTAATGAGAATGAACAATAGAATGATCATCTTCTGGGGAGAAGTGGGGAGGAGGTTAAGGCTGAGCAGGCCAAGATCCACCGCAGACAGCATGATATTGTAGAAGAGCCCGAGTGTTACCAGGGAAGCAAGGAGGAAAGCAAAGCGCAGCACGGCGGAGAGTGGAGCGCGGGAAGCTTTTCTTCCCATAAGGAGAGAAACCATCCCCCCCAGGAGCATCATTATAATAACAAGCACGGGGATTATGGGGAAGTGGCTGCGTTTCTCTTTTCCCTTTTGTGTTTTCAGATGAAGGATGTGCTCGAAGAGCAGGTTACGGCTTGTGTGGACCGCATTTCTCACCACTTCCGTGCTCATGGAGGCCCCGGAAACAGTGTCCACTCCCTGTGGTCCGTAAATATTTACAGTTGCCTTTATGCCCAAAAATTTTGGGACCCATTTTTTTACCCGTTCAATAAAGGAGGGGGTCTCCCTGTTATTGCCTATCTCAACAAGAACAATGGTCCCCGCTTCATCGAACGTGGTAATTGTCTCAATGGGGCCGGCGTACCCTTTTTTGTTTTTGAGTGAGGGGATCTGAGAACTTTTTACCTGATATGTTGTTTTTCCCTGGGATCTGATGACATAGTGGGGAAATGGTTTCCAACGGAAAACCGCCCCTGACGGCAATGTATCGGGATTTTTATCACGGGAGATGAAAACCGAGAGAAATATCCCCACTGAAAAAAAAAGAAATATCAACAAAGAGAGTGAGGGCCAGGGGAAGGTTTTTGAACCGTGGGGGGTTGGCCTTGTATTTTTGAAGAAGGGCAGAAGGCGTACCAGAAGCGTTACAGACATGAGGGCTGCCAGGAAATAAAAGAGGGGAAAGGTCCCGAGGGCAGGGAGAAAGATGGCTCCACCCAGCAGTGCTCCTGTTCCGGCGCCCAGGTTTTCCATGGAGAAGATCAGAGGGAGAGTTTTTTTATGGGATGTCCCCATGGTCATGAAGATGGGCACGAGCGAACCGGTTAAAAAACCACTCAAAGACGACAAAATGGAGATGAGTAAAAGAGATCCATTTGACAATTGTAATCCATAGGGCAGAAAAACGGTGAAAAGAATGAGGAGTATGGCTGATATGAGCCCACCGGCAGGTTGTCCAAAAGGTACCCACTGTCTCAGGGATCCCAGAGCATAGGCGGCCATGAAGAGGCCGGAGACGATTCCCACATCCATGAGGATATTGCCTACGCCGTGCTGAAGAGCGTTTAGAAGTGCCAACTGCGTAACCATGGCAGAGAGACCTGCCAGAAACATGGCGAACCCTGATTCAAAGGTGTGAATGGGGCTCGAGGGCATCCGGATCTTGCGGGAAAACAGAATGCTGAAGCCAAGCAGGGCCAGAATAAAATAGGGGAGGGTGGTACGGGTCAGAAAAAAGAGAATGGTTCCACTGGTGTGATGTACAGATTGTATGTATTTTGGCCAGGGACCTCCGGGTGAAATTCCCAGGGATAGAAGAAGGAGGGCAGGGTTCTCCAGGGTTGAGGGAGCCGGGTTAAAATCCAGCAACTGATCCGTGAGCACACTGGGATCGGTTATCACACCGGCCAGAAATGTTTTTTTCGCCTTTCTCAACGTTTCGGGTGAAAAATCCAGGGGTGAGCCCTTGCTGCCTAAAATCCAGGCGTGCTCCTCCAGAAGAAATGTGACGTGGGGAAACACTGCGGTAAAAGAAGAGCGGGCAAGAGAACAACCCTTGAGGAAGGGTTTATCCGGGTGGAGTCCTGGGAGTTCAAGCCCCATGAGCACCGTCCCGTTAGCCGACAGATGTTTTTTTACCTCAAGGAAAAATTCCAGGGAGACACCTCTGGCTTCCTTCATGGTGCGGGGAAGGTTGGAAGGGATTATCAACAAGGCGGTTCCTTTTTCCACAGCAGAAAATATATCACCCTGGCGGATTTTCAGATTTGGAGGCTGTGAGACACCGGCATAGAAGAGTAGTTTTTTCAAGGGTGCCGGATCATAACTGATGAGCTGGACATTTCTTGAACTGTGCAAGGCAATGAAACGAGCTGTGGAAATATCTTCAGCCACCACGACGGGGCCTTTCGGTGCTTTTGACAGGAGGATATCCAGAAGATCACCGAATGCTGGAGGTTTGGTCTCTTCAAAAGCCTCAGAGAGTTTGCCATTGCGGAAGAGAAACAGTGTACCCCGAGGGCTCTGGTAGATAAGAGACTTCCCATGCGGGCTGTGAAAGGTATGGATAAGCCGCTGGTGCGCAAGGTGATCATTCAGGAAATGGTTTGAAAGAAGGAATGATCCCACGGCAATGATAACCATGAGACTCAGGGCCAGGAATTTTCTCCTTTTGAGGGATAGGGTGGCCGATACTATCAATGCGGGCCCAGCAATGAGAGAGACCAGCGACAAGGAGGAGAATGATGCCAAAGGACCAAAGGTGTAAAGGGCACCGGCCAAAAGGGAGCCAGCCGCCTCGAGGGAAATGAAATACCGTTTGAATTCCCCTCCGATGGAAGGGATCAGTGACCCGGACAACAGCGCTGCGGGCAGGATTGAGAGGGACATGAGTCCAAGGATAATTTTGGTAGTGAGGTGCTGTGAAGGGGGGATACCAAGAAATGATCGGGAACCATTGAGGAGTACTATTCCAAAAAGTGCTGCAGGAAAAAGGAGAAACATTTTCAGCGGGGCGTGGCCCCGTTTGAAAAACCAAGCCCCTCCTCCCATTCCCAAAAGCCAGAAACCATAGAAAAAGCCAAGGGTGAGTTCATTGGAACTGACGCAAGTGAGGGAGTGCCTCAATAGCAGCAGTTGGATAAAGAAGGTAGCAAATCCGACGAGGGAGACTGCCACCAGTGCGCGGGTATTTTTATTTTTAAAAAGAGTAAATTGGTCCATGGGGTATCACTCTGTTGGCGTAGAGGAAAAAACGCTGTGCGACATGGTATATAGCACATAAGGGGCTCAGATTGCCAGTTTCCCGTATTATTGAGCCATAGAGGAAGCACGTTGCACGCGCATAGAAAAAAGAGATAATTAATGAATGCAATGTTTCACGTGGAACATGTGATAAAAGTTTTTGTAAATATTGATATATTACTGAACGAAAAAACTATGGACGGTTCTCTCAGGGAGAGTTTTGAAAAATATATGGAGTTTATTGCGCCATCGGAGATGGCTCTTGTAAGAGGTAGCCAGAATCAGCACCCTTGAATCGCCACAGATGATATTTCCGGCGATGGTAAATTGCCCCATGGGAATCCAGGAGGGCGGAAGGCGCCCTGAAAACCAGGAGGGAAAGAGGGCCACTAGCTCAATGTCATGTTCCTGTGCGATCCGTGCAAGGGGTGTTCCTCCATGAGCATTGTTCTGTCGAAGCTTCATCACCTCCATGGAGGCCAGACCCCACAGATCGAGGACATACCCTCCAGCATAATAGGAGATGGCTCCAACATCATTAACCCCGACCCGGGCGCCTGCAAAAAATTTTGAGAGCTGCAGTTGCTGATCATGGATATTCCTGGATGCACGGACTACAGCACCATGAGAAGAGATGGCCCGAAAGATTGCGAGAAGCAGCAACAGCGGGATAACAAGACGTTTTCTATGAAAGGGGATCTCCATGAATACAAAGGTAAACGCGACCGTATAGGTGAACACCAGATAGGCCTCGTAGCGGAAAAACCACCCGGTCTGGGAAAAGGAGAGGTGTCCCATGGTTCCCAGCAGGGCCATGCCGAGAAACACCATGGACCGATGTTGTATTTTGTGAAAACGGGTCACAAAGAGGTACCCCCCGACCACAAACGGTACAAGGAGGTGGGGTGTGCGGAGCAGTTTGTAGGGAAACAGAAACGGTTTGAGCCACAGTGGATCACCATGCTGAGCGAAGAGAGTCTTGGCGAGGATGGAGTTTGGGAGAAGATACCACCCGAACCTGTGGAAAATAACACCGGTGGCCAGGGGAAGCACCATAGAGGCGACAAAAAGACCGAGCCGTTGAATAACACTGAACCCCGGCAGGAGAAGCGCCAGAGGGAAGAGTAAAAAGAGGGACTCCAGTCTTACCGCGGGGAGGAGGGTGAAGAACAGGAGGAGGGGTAGAAAGGGAACAGTCGTGACTCGAGAGTCAGGCCAATTTTTGGCCATAAAGAGAAAAAGGCCTGCCAGAAGAGCGATGTGGAGGAGGTGCTCCATTCCAGTGAAAACCAGCGGCACCAGTGGAACGAGGGCTGCGAGCCCAAGCAGAAGACAGAGAAGAGAGAGGGGAGGGAGGGAAGAGAACAACCGCGAAGTGAGGAAGACAATAAGGAGTGCGCAGAGAAACGAGAGGATAAGCGGAAAGAAGGTGGCGTCCTGCACAAAAAAATGGGGAATGACCATGAGCAGCGTCCACCCCAAAGAAGAGGTGGAAAAGGATACCTCTTTCGCGTTGATGCCCATCATCCCGGTTTGGGCGAGGTTGCGGCCCATGGAGAGATGGATATAGGGATCATCGAGAACATAGGAGAAACGTGACTGTCCCTGGACAATGAGGATAAAGAGCAGCACCGAACAGAGCGCCGTTACAATGAGGCTCGCACCGAGGGCGTGTCGGCCGGTCATGAATGCTCCATCTCTATGATGCGATCACACAGGGCGAGGATATCCCGATGATGGGAGACTACAATAACAATACCGCCATTTGTTTTGCATGCCTTGAGCGCGTCGGAAACAATGATGAGGCTGTGTGCGTCCAGGGACTCTTCTGGCTCGTCGAGGATCAGGACCCGTGGCGACGTCAAGAGGGCTCTGTCCAGAGCAATCTTCCGGCGCTCTCCCCCGGAGAGGGATGAGCTGGAGAGTTTTCCTTTCCTGTGAGAAAACAGGAGCGGGGCCCTTTCTTCCGGGGCAATTTTCCGGCCCAGGAGTAGATTCATCTCTGCGGAGCCACTAAAGAGCGCCCCTTCCTGATCCAGGTAACCGATCTCCAGAGCCATGGGCAGCGCCTCGGTGCCGTCAACCCGGACGCTCCCTCTCTGGGGATGGATGATTCCCAGCAATAAATGTATGAGGGTCGTCTTTCCAGACCCGTTATCCCCTCTGATGCCTGTGACACTGCCCATGGGAAAGGTTGCGGAAAAGTTGGTCAAAACAGGAGCGTCGTAACGATGGGTGATCTTCTCCAGCGAGATTGACTGCCTCACAGGGAGACGCTTTATTGTTTTGTGTGTTGTGGTCAAAAGCTCCAGGAGCCAGGGGACCTCCCTGACAGACCAGGCCAGAACAAGATCGCGTCCAAACCCCGAGAGGGGAGGATACAAAAGAACCAGCCCCGTTATATAGGAGGCGACGGTGGAGAGCGATATGGTACCAAGGGAAAAAAGATGGCGCCCCAAAAGCCATGCGGCGAGTACTCCCCCTGCCATAATTAAAAACCCGAGGGGAGCGTAGAGGGCATGAAATCGCCGATGGCTTATTTCCTTGCTCCACATGCGCCCGAGGAAAAGGTCGTGGTTCTCGTTGATAAAATTCTCGGCGTCGTATCCCTTGATACACTCCGCGTTGACCACTGTTTCGGTCTGGAAACGACTGAGATCCCCCTCGGCCTTGAAGAGGGATCGGCGCAGTGCCCCGGTTTTTCTTCCCAAAAGCCACCCCACCAGGAAAAAAAGCCCGAAGAAAGGGATCACTGCTGCGGTGAGGCGCCAGTCCAGGATTATCAGGTAGGTAGTGAAGAGACCTATCTGCAGGGTACGCCGAAAGAGGGTACGCAAAATGGAGATGACCCAATCCGAGACCCACGCAGCCTCGGACTCTGCCTTTTTCAGCAGATCCAACTGAACCTTGTCTCTGGGTAACCGCAGCAAGGAGGAGAAGGCTTGTGCCCAGAGCGATTTTCCCACGTGGGCGGCGGCGGGGATGATGAGCAGCTCCTCCACAAAGGAGAGGATAACCCCCAAAAGGAGAGTTGACAGGAGGAAGAAGGGGAGGGTGCTCTGTTGAAAGGCGCCCAGGCGTATGAGAAAGATTCCCGCCACACTGTGAAACAGCGAGAGCAAAAGCAGCAGAGCGATCCGCGTCTTGAGGGGCTGCAGAATGGGAAAAATGAAGCGAATGTGGCGAACAGCCATAGTATTACTCGACGGTTACGGATTTGGCCAGATTTCTCGGCTGATCGATGTCTGTCCCTTTTATATCGGCAGTATAGTAGGCAAACAGTTGGAGCGGAATGACCGTGAGGATGGGCTGCAATAAGGGATGGGTCCTGGGGACCATGAAGAGGTCATCCGCCAGGTTGCCCATATTGGTATCACCCTGGGAAGCGATGGCGATAACCTTTCCCCGTCTTGACTTTACTTCTTCAATATTACTAACCATTTTTTCACTGGTGCTGCCCTCGGGGGCGACCGCCAGTACCGGAAGCTCTTCGTCAATGAGCGCAATGGGCCCATGCTTCATCTCTCCGGCTGGGTAGCCCTCCGCGTGAACATAGGAGATCTCTTTCAACTTCAGCGCGCCCTCCAGGGCAACGGGGTAGTTGATGCCGCGACCGATGAATAAAAAGGCGGGTGCGTGGGAGTAGCGCCGTGCGATGACGTTTATCTGGGCGCTCTGGGACAGCAGTTTATTAATCTGTTTGGGGAGCCGAACCATGGCCCCCACAAGCTCCGCCAGGGCCTCCCCCATGAGCGTGCCTGTGGCGATCCCCATGTGAATGGCGATCAGGACCAGCACCGACACCTGGGCGGTAAAGGCCTTGGTGGAGGCAACACCTATTTCCGGGCCGGCGTGGGTGTAAATAGTGTGATCAGATTTTCGTGCGATGGCGCTCCCGAGGACGTTGACGATCCCCAGCACTGTGGCACCTTTCTCTTTGGCCAGGGCGAGAGCCGCGAGCGTGTCGGCGGTCTCACCGGACTGGGAGATGAGGATGAGGAGGTCCCTCTCACCGATGAGGGGGTTGCGATAACGGAACTCTGAAGCCATATCCACTTCTACTGGTATTCTTGCCGTGGACTCAATGAGATATTTACCGATGAGGGAGGCGTAATAGGAGGTCCCGCAGGCCACCAGAAACACCCGGTCAAATCTTTTGGGATCAAAGATAAAGTCAGAGAAGGTGACCGTACGGGTGTCGGCGTGAAGGCGTTCTCCGATGGTGTCCGCCACGCTCCGTGGCTGTTCGAAGATCTCTTTGAGCATGAAATGCTTGTAGCCACCCTTTTCGGCCATTATGGGGTTCCATTGAATCGTCTGGGGGGCTCGCTCCACGGGGACATTTGGGCCCTCCCAGATGCGGATGTCCGGACCATCCAGCTGTGCCACATCCCCGTCTTCCAGAAAGATCATCTCCCTGGTTGCACCGAGTAACGCCGGAATATCACTGGCGATCATGGACTCATCGGTCCCCTGTCCCAGGATCAGTGGAGACCCGTTCTTTGCACACCAGAGGGTGTGGGAATATCCGTCAATGAGCAGGGCGATGCCCCATGTGCCCCTGATCTGACCGATGGTCTTCCATATGGCAGCGAGCGGCTCGGAGCCATAGTTGAGTTCTTCCTCCACGAGGTGTGCGAGGATCTCCGTGTCGGTCCCCGAGGTAAAATGATGGTTTTTTGCCATCAGTGCCTCTTTGAGTTCACGGTAATTCTCAATGATCCCGTTGTGGACCACCGTAACGCGGCCGTATTTGTGGGGGTGTGCATTGATATCGTTGGGTTCGCCATGGGTAGCCCAGCGTGTGTGTCCAATCCCCAGGACCCCCTGAAGCGGCGCCTTTGCAAAGGCTTCCCGCAGGTTGTCCAGTTTTCCCTGGGTCTTGACCAGGTTCACCACAGAATCGGTGAGTATTGCGACCCCGGCTGAATCATAACCCCTGTATTCCAGGCTTTTTAACCCACTGATAAGAAAAGGAAAACAATTGCTGTTTCCGTTATATCCAACTATCCCGCACATGGCAGCCTCCTGAAACGGCCGGTATTGACAGCCCGGTGACAAACACTCGCTGGGCTGTTCAGGGAACGTGAGCCGGTAAATCACCCTTGAGGAATTTGACACAATTGTAAAGGGAAAGTTGTCCGCGGCCTTCAACCCCTGTTGGGGTTTTCAGCCTCTGGGCCGGGACTCTTCGGGGAGCGTGGAGTCTCAGTACAGCATCGGTTTGTGTCATGCCGGTGTTGGTGGGGGCGTTTTTCTTTGCTCAATGTATTGACGGATGAGGGTTCCCAGCCTTTTCTCCATGAGAGTGTTGAGGTCCTGATGATAATTCCGTACGCGTTGATCCATGGCAGCGGTGTGGGTTTGAGTATTCATAGCTACCTCCTACTACACTATCCTACATTGGCTCCATTAAAATTGCAAATAATGGTCTTATTTTTCCAAATTTTAAATTTCTGATGGGTATGCCCGCTGATTGCCGAGTAAATCCAGGAAAAAAAAAGACGGATCTGGTACAGTGTTCTGCATGTATCCCATACTGTTCGATTCCCTGCCCACCTACGGTCCCCTCCTGCTGCTGGGAATTGCCCTGGGGCTGTTTATCTATCGGCGGGGCGCGAGGCGCATGCCCCTGGACGTGGAAAACTCCACGGATTTCATACTCCTCATCATTCTTTTAGGTTTTGCCGGAGCCAGGCTGCTGCATGTGGTGGTCATGCATGACCTGTATCTCACCTCCATTGAGGGAGTGATTCGCATCGGACGTTTGTGGGATGGTGGATTTGCCTACGTGGGCGGGGTGCTGGCGGGTTCCGTCTCACTGCTGCTGTTGAGAAAAAGGCTTCCCCTGGCCCTCACGGCGGATCTCATGGTCATCCCCCTGGCCTTCACCCACTTCGTGGGGAGGCTGGGCTGCTTCTCTGCGGGATGCTGCCATGGAAAAGCGGATCCCCCCGGTCTCCTCGGAGTCCGGTTTTCTCCCCACGGTGCTGCAGCGGCCTGGTGTCCAGGTGGAACCTCCGGGGAGTGCCTTAATCATACATTTTTCCATGCCACCCAGCTCTATGAGGCCCTGGGAATTCTTCTGATCATTATCTTTCTTGCACTGTACACCCCCAGAAAACGCTTCCACGGGCATATGACCGCCCTGTATCTGCTGGCCTACGGAGGGGTACGTTTCTTTGTGGAGATCTTCCGTGGAGATCCAACCCGTGGTTTTCTCATGGAGATTAATACCCCGACGCTCAATAGATTTCTGGGGCTCCCCGCGGGGGAACCGCTCTTTTTTTCCACATCCCAAATGGTCTCCCTGGTGCTTATGGGATGCGCCCTGTGGATATTGTGGTATAATTTCTCACGCAAACCCAACCAAAGGAGCGAGTCATGAAAAAACACCGATTGCTTTTAACCGGGCTCTTTTTGCTTCTCCTGCCCCTTTTGGGCTGTGACGATACGCAGTCAAATAACACCAATAACATTAATAACACTAATAATGTTAATAACGTAAACAACTTGAACAACACCAATAACGTCACCTGCGGAAATCAGGTGGTGGATCCCGGTGAGGATTGTGACACTCAACTTGCGGGGGAGACCTGTGAAGATTTCGGCTTCGTGCAGGGGACCCTGGCGTGCGGAGACGACTGCAATTATGATTTCACCGGTTGCTCGAACATACCCCTCCTGCAGTATTCTCTAGACATACTGTTTGTGGTGGATGACTCCCTGAGCATGAGCGAGGAGCAACTGAAACTGAGAGATAATTTCAATAGGTTCGTGGGAATTCTCAAGGACGAGATGGGAGTGATCCCCTCTTTGCACGTTGGCATTATCACAACCTCCGTCTCCCTGGGTCGGGATGATATCACCACCTGCCAGGCACCCACTGATGGAAAACTGATGCGTGGAGTGGCCTGCGCCAACCCGATGTCGGGTAATTTCATCGCCGATGTGGAGCCAAAGGGGTGTGAAATTGAGCGCAGCCCGGAGGGGCAGTGCACAAGCCACACCTGTACACAACAACATTGCGCCGCCGATGCTTTTGAGGTTGGGAGTGAGCCCGATGGATTGGCACTGTTCCTCGATGACGATGGATGTCCCCGCTGCCGAAACTACGAAAACGAGGGACTGACCGAGGTGTTTTCCTGTATGGCTGATGTGGGTGTTGAAGGGTGCGGATTTGAGCAACCCCTTGAGGCCCTGCACCTCTCCTACACGGCGGGCCACCAGGAAAATGAGTATTTTTTCCGAGACAGCGCCTATCTGGCGGTGGTTTTTGTCTCCGATGAGGACGACTGCTCTGCGCAGAACCAGGGTCTCTTTGATCCTGCCAGTGAAGCCCTCGGTAATTTCGGTTCATTCAGGTGTACCCAGTGGGGGATCGCGTGTGATCAGCCATGGGACACGGGTTTTGTGGGTGAGACCATGGACATGACCGGGTGCGTAGCACGCCCCGAATCCGACAGCGAGCGACTCCTTTATCCCATCTCCCGATATGTGGATTCGCTCATCGCCCTCAAGGGTCATCCCGCCGTCATATCCCTCGCGGCGATTGTGGGTCCCACTGACGGTGACATGACAATTGACCGTGATACTTTTGGAAATCCGCATCTCATGTACAGTTGTACCGATGGTGACAGTGGTGCGGTCCCCGGTATCCGGTTCCACGATCTGGTCACCGCCTTCACCCTCCCCGCCGACCGCGAGTGGGCCTTCTATCCCGTGTGCGAGAGCGACTACTCTCCCGCTCTTGAGGGGATTGCCCGTAACGCCGCCCTTGCAATGATGGAAAAATAAAACAAACTTTACGAGGCTTCGGCCTGGAGTTCAATACGGGGCATGGATCGTTCCATCACCACGTTTTGGTCGATGATACAGCGGTGGACGTTGGTCATGGAGGGGATTTCATACATAATCTCGAGCATGATGTCTTCGAGAATGGCCTTGAGACCACGGGCACCCATGTGGCGGTTGTAGCTCTCATGGGCGATGGTTTTGATCGCATCGTCGGTGAACTCAAGCTCGACTCCCTCGAGGCCAAACATTTTTTTGTATTGTGCCACCAGGGAGTTGCGCGGTTTCCACAGGATCTGCTCAAGATCCTCCTCCCGCAGGTCGTTTACCGTGACCGAAATAGGGACACGACCCATGAATTCGGGAATCATTCCAAACTTGTACAAATCCTCGTTCTTCACCTGGCATCTCAGGGCGTTTTTATCTTCTTCCTTGTGATGAACCCGCGCACCGAACCCCATCCCCTTGTCCCCGAGGCGGCGCTTGATAATCTCTTCGATGCCATTGAAAGCACCGGATAAGATAAAGAGAATGTCCGTGGTGTCGATCTGGACAGGGCTCTGATTTCTTGCTTTCCCGCCGTCGGGAGTTATGGTGATAATTTTCCCTTCGAGGAGTTTCAGAAGGGCCTGCTGGACGCCTTCCCCCGAAACATCCCGGCCACTCCCGGTCCCGGTGCCGCGGCGTGCAATTTTATCGATCTCGTCAATGTAGATGATGCCACGGGAGGCTTTTTCCACATCCTGATCAGCAGCTCTATAAAGGGATTTAATAAGGGATTCAACGTCTTCTCCGACATAGCCGGCTTCAGTCAGGGTAGTAGCGTCGCCCATGGCCAGAGGAACATCCAGTTTTTTTGCGAGGGTCTCCACCAGGAGGGTCTTTCCGGTGCCCGTGGGTCCGAGCATGAGGATGTTGCCTTTGGAGAGTTCTACTTTCCTCGCGGATCCGCGTTTTCGGGCATCAAGTCTCTTGTAGTGGTTGTAGACAGCTACAGCGAGGTATTTTTTTGCTTCATCCTGGCCAATGACATATTTCTGCAATTCATCAAAAATGTAACGGGGGCGATACCGTGAGACAGCTTTTGCAAATTTTTCCCGCAAAAGGAGGTCATTACAGACGTTGACACACTCATCACAGATATAAACCTTGGGGCCGCTGATTAACTTCTGGACCTCACTGCGCTTTTTACTGCAGAAAGAGCATTTGATTTCATCGAGAGACATTATTTCACCTGGTGGCCGCAGCCTTTGGGGTAAGGGACAAAAAAGTCCCTACAGTTTCTATAAAGTTTCAAATTGAAAAGTCCAGCACTAATCGTACATTTTTCCATTTTCCTTGGAGTTTTTCAGGTGTTTTACTCCAGAAAAAGGCCTTTCTCAGAGTAAACCTCCCGCGCACGGAAAATAATCCCCTCCCCTGGAGTGGTAATTCGGGGGGAGGTTCGGGTAGTCATACACCATCCAGTAAAAAGTGTAAAAATATGGTTTCCAGGTTCCGCTGTTTCAAAATGGAGCAGGTCCCCTCAACATGAAAAATGCGGTGAAAGGAGTGATCCTGTGAGCGATGGTGAGAGCTATTATTTACACTTTTGCTAAGGTACTATGACAGTTTTGTCATACCTCGGCATGTTTTTTTGTCCTTATTTATCATGGTCTGTAGCCGGGTCGAAACTTTTGCGCTATAATAACAATGGAATTTCCATCCCTCCACGGATCGGGCATGGAACCTGCGTAACTTATGGACAGACGGAGGTTTGTCATGAAAACACTGATTAGCGTATTTGTTCTGATTTTTGTGCTCCAGAGCTGCTCTGCCGGGGACGATAGTTCAGGTAGTCAAAACTATAACAATTCTAATAATATAAATAACATTAACAATGTGAACAATACCAACAACGGGGGGAATGTGAACATTGGTGGTGTGCAGGATATCGGGCTCTTTCGGGAGATCATCGAGGCGGGAGATATCCCCGCCCCCTCCACCCTCACCGCCAACGGGTTTTTCTCAGAGCACTACCTGGAGTATCCTTTTGGCTCCTGTGAGGAGCGTCTGTGCCTCAACGGAATGATCGGTCGTGGAGAGTCCCTTTTGAGCAACGACTATATGAACGCGCTGCAGGTGGTGATGAAATCCTATGTGGATCCTTCGGACTATGTGCGTCCCCCCACGGACTTCATCGTCGTGATCGATGTCTCGGGATCCATGTACACCGATGAGAAACTCCAGTACGCCAAGCAGGGACTCCACCTCATGGTCGACAGCCTCAAGGCCGATGACCGGTTGGCCCTGATCTCCTATTCCGACTGGGCCCGGGAACTTCTCACGCTCACCTTTGCCGACGGGATTACCTCCAAGGACACCATGCACGCAGCGATCTCTTCCCTCGTCCCGTCAGGATCCACCAACATCTACGACGGCCTCAGCATGGCCTTTGATGTAGCGTCCCAGTCTGCGGTTGACGATCGATATGCCCGTATTGTGTTTCTCTCCGACGGGGTTCCCACCTCCGGTATCACCGATGAGTCAGCCATTATCAATATATCCCGGGAGGCGACCTCCGACAGGGTGCAGCTCACCTCCATCGGAGTGGGGTATGACGTCAACTATGAGCTCATGAAAGAGCTGGCCATGGCCGGGGGTAATTTCTACTTCCTGGAGGATGGCCCCGCCCTCACGGAGATATTTGTTCAAGAGCTCGATTTCTTTGCTTTCCCAATAGCAAAAGATATACACATAACCCTCAACGCAGGGAACAGTTTCTACGCCGGAGATGCCGTCGGGTTTGATCAATGGATCCCCTCCGAGGGTGGAGGCAGCGCCTTTATCCCAGCTGTGTATGCTGCTTCACGTGTATCTTCGAGCACCGAGGATCCCACCACTCGCCGTGGTGGAGGGTCAGCGCTCTTTGTCCGCCTGGTCTCACAGAACGCTGACCGCGATCTGGGCGGGATGATGCTCACCATGGAGTACACGGATCCCGATGAAAACATTCCCGTTTATCAGGAAGTGAGCGTGGATTCCCTGGCGGGTGGCGACGGGATTGTCCCCGTGGATTCCTACTACTCGGAAGAGGTGATGAAGAAGAGTTTCCTCATGCTCAACCTCTTCCTCGCGCTTCAGGAAGTGTGTCAGAGAGCGGTCAATTACAATTACGAGGGGGCCCGCACACTGCTCATCGCCACCATTGATCATGCCATGGCCGTCAACGCCCTCCTCGAGGATGAAGACATCACCAATGACATCGATCTCATGAACAGACTCCTCAATAATCTTGGGTATGTCTACGATGATGACTACTACTGCGACAGTGAAGACTGCTACTACGATGATCATTACTATCAGGACGAAACCGTCAATTACGGCTGCTCCACCTCGGGTCCCGTCACGGGCTCCTTCCCCCTGGTTCTGGCTTTTCTTCTGGGACTGGCGCTGATCCGTAAAATGAGAAAACAGCAAAAATAGCGGGTTACTGCCGGCACTTCTGACAAAGAGGCTCGGGCCTCTCCATCTGACCAAAACGAATCTGCAGGAGGTTATCCACCGAGAGGTGCATAATGGGTTCCTTGCAAGCAGCGCAGATGACCGTCATGGATTCTTTCTGCTCATCGAGATAGGCACTGCAGGACTCACACATGCGGGAAGGGGGAGGTGCCTTTGACAGACTCTGCCTGAGTTGACTCTCTTTTTTCCATATCCAGGTCTCTTCGCATCCCAGTTTATGGTTTTTACACGGCAGGGGTTTGTCTTCCATGCCGTTGAGGGTCTCGTAACATGAGTCGCAGAGCCTCCTGGGGGATGAAGTGCCCGAGCGCTCACGGGCGAAAACGGCTCCCTTTTTCTCGGTCCAGGTACGGTTGCAGCCGGGAATTCTGCACTGGTGGACAACCTCCTCCGTGCTGCTCAAGGTCTCGATGCATGATGAGCACATGCGCTGGGGTGGTTCGGTGATGCCCTCGCCCAGGGCGGCCAACTGGGCGTATCGACTCCACACCCAGGTTCCCTCACATCCCTCAATTTTACAGGGGAGGTCCTGCTCCTCGAGGGTGTTGTAGGTCGTGAAGCACGCGTCACAGAACCGGCGGGGCGGCGCGGTTTTTCCCCGGCGCTGATCCTCAAACTGGTTCATTCGGGTGTAGAGAGAGGTCCCTGTACAACCTTTGTTTTTACAATGCATTTCCATGTCACTCAGGGGTTTGAAAAGGGCGTAACAGGAAGAACACATGCGCATGGGGGGGTTTGGGGATTCGGAAAGATACTGGTCCTTGGGGGAGTATGTCCATTCGCCTTCGCAGCCCTCGATTTTGCAGGGGATCGCCCTGGGGCTCAGTTGGTTCATATTCACCAGGCACTCGTTGCACAAGAGGGAGTGGGGCCGCCTGCGTCCCCCGCGATGACTCTCCTGGAGCTGGCTCATTTTGGAGACGACCACTGTGCCGGTACAGCCCTTTTTTGCACAGGGGAGTGTCTGTTCCTCGGCCTCTTCGTATTTGGAAAAACAGGCATCACACATGCGTTTGGGGGGCTCAGCATCCCCTGCAGCCATGGCGGCGAGTTGATCGTGTGCGTTCCAGGTCCAGGTGCCTTTACAACCCTTGATCCGGCAAGGAATTTCCTTGTCCCGCAGTCCTTGCATGAGGGAGCCGATTTTCTTCATGTGATCTCCTTTTTTCTCAGAGCCTTGGGCCTTCAGTTGAGAAATCACACTATCAAAAGGGAGGAGAGCGTCAATAGCAAAGGGCAGGGAAATGCTTCGGGGAGGATCCCGGGGTGTTGATCAGGTTCCCAGCAGCAGCAGCACCGCGCCCACCAGGAGCCCCACCCCGAGATTGATTCCCTTTACGAAAAAGAAATCCTTGCGGGAGTGGGCCAGCAGGGGGATGGCACCATGGCCGTCCTGTGAGATGGAGGAGGCCGCCAGAACCGAGAAGGGAATGACGCCCTGGAAAAAAAGCATGACAAACAGCAGGTGGGGACCGGAGTCGGGAATGAATCCAATGAGCCCCGCCAGCAGGAGAAGAATCCAGGGGGAGCTGCTAATCTGTCCTTCTAGTTGATATCGTTTGAGAATAGCGATAAACAAGAGGGATCCGAAGGTCCACATAAACACTTTTGGAGCGTGTTTTTTTGCGATGTGTTCCCACAGATGCTGCCGAAGAAAGTGGGGAGTGGAGAAGAGCGTGACACCCAGCAGCGTCAACATGACCGTGAGCCAGATGCTGTTCTCGATGTTGGCTCCTTTGTGGATCATCTGCCACAGGGTTGTAAATGAGAACAACAGAGCGACGGACAGCAGGACCAGAAAGGGGAGGGTTATCGAGGTGATTTTGCTCTTGATATTGGAGAAGGCGAGTTTCTCGTTGCTGTGGTGTCCATGGACCGCAAATTCCGTATCACAGCACCCCCTTGGAGGCCCCATGCGGCCCAGAAAAAAATCCGTGAGCATCCCCGAGACCATTCCTACAACAAAGAGGAGGAGGGTGAGGTACAACGCCTGCCGGGGAAAGAGGGCAAACATGACGAAGGCCTCATCCCCGCTGGTGGCGATCATGGTGGTCACCACGGCCCCCACACGAAGGATCCGGTGCATGTACATGGAGACGATGGTGAAGGTCCCAAGGCATCCGGGGACGATACCCAGGATGGCCCCGAGGAGATGTTGTCCGAACCAGGCTTTTTTGAGTCGCTCCTGCAGCTTGCCGTCTGTCTTGACGTTCACCATGTCGATGATGAGCATCATGGTGATGACGAACACCGTGATCATTCCGGCGTGCATGAGCAGGTGAGAGAGCTGGTTAATCATGAAAAATGCTTCCTGCCCCGGGGGTGACTCGGAGCTCGTGACGAGACAGTCAGACACCCTACCGATTTTCGTGCATTTCACAACCGATAATTTGTGCCAATTTGTCACAACATCCATCTTTACTATTCTGGGTTCTGCCAATTTGTCACAACAGGGTATGGAGGGATTTCCCCTCCCTTTCATTCCATTTGTAGTTTGTTGTTTTTGAACAAAAAAATAGAGGTAGTTTAAGAATGTGGGGAATTCTTTTGATTCGGATCGGTTTTTGCTTATAACTCTGATGCCTTGGGCACAGTACCTTCCCGCAAGGGAAGCCATCGGGGCGTTCAGTCATAAGCCCCAACACCCGGTAGTAAATATGGACGGAATTTCCCGATATTATCCAATGTTAATCAATCTCGGTCTTGTGGTTCTCATGAACCTCGGGAGTGCTATTGTGGTATCAGATCTTGTCTCCTGGTACCTGTACTCTCCCCCCTCGGTCTCCTCGGGACCTCTGAAAAAGGCTCCCACCAGGAAGACAAAGGGTGCCGTCATGGTGCGCGCCGATATCAGGGGGGTTCTCCAGCGGAACATTTTCTGTTCCGATTGTGAGCCCATCTCCCTTGATGACCTCTACGCGGGCAAAGGCAAGGAGCCGGAGAAAAAAGTGGACTCCCTCGAGGGAGCGGAGCTGCTGATCACCATGGTATCTGACAATACCATGCATTCTCTGGCGTTTGTCAAAGTCTCCAAACCCGAGGAGCTGGTTATCCGCGTGAGCGTGGGAGACAGCGTAGGGGAAGCCAAAGTGGTTACCATCTACGAGAAGCGTATGACCTTCATCAAGGACGGAAAAGAGCTGGAGTTGAGCCTCATCGGGGAGGCAGCCAAACCGAAAGATGTGGTGGATCCTAAAAAAACCGGCAAGAAAAGTCCCCTGGATGACCTCACCTCGAAAATCAAAAAGATCAGTGAAAACAAATATGAAATTGATCGCTCCGTGGTTCAGAATCTGATGACCAATATCGCCTCGGCCGGGCAGGGAGCCCGCATCATGCCCGATCCCAAGGGCGTGTTCAGGGCCAGCTTTGTGCGCCACTACTCTCTGTTTTACAAGCTGGGCATCCGGTCCCAGGACATCATCAAGAGCGTCAATAATATCCCCCTCAATTCGGTGCAGGAGACCCTGT
Source organism: Myxococcota bacterium (assembly GCA_018821745.1). Classification (GTDB taxonomy): domain Bacteria; phylum Myxococcota_A; class Polyangia; order HGW-17; family HGW-17; genus SZUA-580. The sequence continues at coordinate 22,259 of JAHJLU010000655.1, forward strand.
TGCTCTACACCAAACTGAAGAACGCCTCACACCTTACCATCTCTGTCAACCGCAGGGGTAAGACCGTGAATATGGATTACACGATCCGCTAACCCACGTCAGGTGCCTTATGTGTATTACCAGAACTTTTATTTTCTCGCTTTTTTCTCTCACCCTCCTCGCGGCATTTGTCATTCCCGAGGCCAGGGCGCAGGTGCGTCGCCCGAGACCCAGCCGGTACAAGCCCCGAACTCCCTACAGGGGTTCCGCGGCCTCTACTACCGGCGCCACGGGGACGTCGGAAGCCGTGGGAAGCGCCAAGGATGATCCCAACTTCAACGAGTGCAAGAACATCCCCGCCGGGCGAAGGCTCAAGGTGACGCTGAAGCCCGACGCCAAACTGGTTGATCTTGTTGGCTGGGTCAGTTCTCTCACCTGCAAGCGGTTTATTCTCACCAAGGGGCTCCGTGCCCAGGAAGTCACTATTTACAGCCCCACAAAGGTGACCCCCTACGAAGCCTACAAGGCCTTTCTTGCGACCCTTGAGGCCATGGGTCTGACCGTCGTGCAATCGGGGAAGTATTATAAGGTTCAGGAAATCGAAAAAGCCAAGGGTGCAGTAAACCCCTTCTATAGACCGGGCTCGGGCGTCCCCAATACCGAGAGTCTTGTGACCGCAATGCTCAGGGTGAAGCACGCCGATATCGCAGAGGTGGCCGAAGCCCTGGGAAAATTCAAGAGCAAGCATGGCGACATCACCATTTACAAGCCCACCAACCTCCTCATCATCACCGACATGGGAAACAGCATCACTCGTATTCGTAAAATTCTGAGATATCTTGATGTTGAAGGTGTAAACAACGAGCGCATCTGGATCGTGAAGGTAAAACACGGTGATGCCACCGAGCTGGCCGATAAACTGAAGGAAGTTTTTGGCGCCGATGGCGGGAGCAGTACCAAGAAGACCAACACCCGCGCTCCCTCCCGTTTTGACAACCGCAGAGGACGGGGCAGACGCACGGCCAACCCAAAAATGTACAACAAACCGGCTACGACTGCCAGTGTTGGCAACTCCAGTATTTCAAAAATAATGGCGGATGAGCGCACAAACTCGTTGATAATAAAAGCAGACGGGAACTCCTACCTGGAGATTATGGCGCTCCTTAAGAAGCTCGATGTCCCACTCCCCGGTGGAGAAGAGAAGATCCATATTGTTTATCTTGAGAATGCCGACGCCGAAGAGATGGCCGGCCTCCTCTCCTCTCTCACAGGGAGCGGCAGTGGAGCCGCCAGGAGCAAAAGCAACCGGCGAAGCACCGGCCGGGGCAGTACCAACACGCGCAGCAGCTCAAGCCGAATGGGGAGCTATGGTGGATACCGCGGCAGTTATGGCGCAAACCGGCAGGGCCAGAACAACATGCAGGGGATCTTCAAGGGTCCCGTCCAAGTACAGGCGGATTTCGGTACCAACGCCCTGGTCATTGTGGCCTCTTCCAAAGATTTTCTCTCTCTGCGAAAGATCATCAAGGAGCTCGACAAGCCCCGGCGCCAGGTGTTCATTGAGGTAACGATTCTCGAAGTCTCCATGGATAAAACACGGAACCTCGGGCTCTCTCTCCACGGAGGCAGCACCGTGGGGTCAGGAGATAACCAGTCCATCGCTTTCGGCGGGACCGTCACCAACTCCTCCAACAACTCTATTCTCATGAATCCCTTGTCTCTCATGGGGTTTGCCGTAGGGCTGCGGGGACCGGAGATCGCCGACGCTGAGACCCTCATGGGGATCCCGGGCCTCACCTTCCCCTCCTTCGGTGTCTTCTTCCAGGCTCTGCAGACCAACAACGCCGTGAACGTTGTCTCTTCTCCCCATATCCTCACCACCAACAATGAGGAAGCCGAGATCATGGTCGGGGAGAATGTGCCCTTCCAGTCGGGGACCTCTTCTCTGGCGGGGCTGGCCTCTTCCTATCTGGGCTCTGCGGGCAGCTCCTACATGCCAACCATGACCTCGATTCAGCGCCAGGATGTGGCTCTCAAACTCAAGCTCACTCCCCACGTCAACAAAAGTGACTATGTGCGCATTGAAGTGGAACAGGAGATCAACGAGGTAAAATCCATCGATCCCAACGTGGGCCCCACCACCTCCAAGCGTAAGGCCTCCACCGTGGTGGTGGTCAAGGATCAGCAGACCGTCGTCATCGGTGGACTTATGACCGAGAAACTCAAGACCAATGTTACCAAGGTGCCGCTGCTGGGCGATCTGCCCTTGCTCGGGTACCTCTTCAAGTCCACTACCAAAATGGTGGAGAAGACCAACCTGCTCATCTTCATCACCCCATACATCATCCGCGATTCATCGGATCTTCGGAAGATATTCCGTGAAAAGATGAAGCAGCGTAAGGAGTTTATTGAAAAATTCGGTGCCTTCAAGGATCACGACATCGACCGCCCCATTGACTACCGTTACAAGGTAGGGCTCTTCGAAGAGATCAACCGCGAGATCATCAAGGCCAGCAACGAGGTGGAGATGAAGAAGAAGGCCATGGAGGAATACAAAGATGTGGACAACAGCGGTCCCGTCATCGTGGGCTCCAACGAACTGGTCAACCTCCAGAAAAAACTGAAGGAGTCCAGGGATCGACCGGATCCGAAAAGTAAAAAGAAGCCCGAGTCCAAGGGTGGTGCGTCGAAAACCGCTCCCGTAAAAGGGATAAAAGGGACGAAATAGTTATGGGTATTCATCGGATCATCGGCGAAATCCTTGTGGAATCATTCGGGGTTCATCCCCTTGATATTCAACGGGCTATCGATGTACAGCCCACGGAGAGCCTTCGTCTGGGCGAAATTTTGGTGAAGCAGAAGATTATCACCGAAGCCGATGTCCTCCGTGCCCTGGCCATGCAGCAGGGGCTTGAATATCTGGAGGAGCAGCCCAAGTCGGAGCAGGTGGATCTCCATCTTTTGGAGAAGATCTCCATCAACTACGCGAAGCAGAACCGGGCGGTCCCCCTGTGGCTCAAAGACGAGGGGACTGTGGTTGTGGCCATGAGTGATCCCATGTCCTACTGGGTCATGGATGATCTCGGGTCCAAGCTGGCCAAGCGGCTGGAAGTGGTCCTCATGGAAGGCCAGCGGGTCCTGGATATTATCAACAAGGCCTATACGCGGAGGGCCCAGAGCGTGGACCTGGGTACCGAGGACGAGCAGTTTCTCGAGGGGGATGTGGCGGATCTTGTTGACGTCATAGACATGACCGACGAGGCCCCCATTATCCGGTGGGTCAACGCCATCATCTTCAACGCCGCCAAGGAGCGCGCCTCCGATATTCACATCGAGCCCGGCGATCGGGAGGTGGTCGTCCGCTACCGGATCGACGGCCTCCTCTATGAGACAAAGCACGCCAATAAAAACTACCTGAGCGCCATTGTGGCCAGGGTCAAGATCATGTCCGGCCTCGACATCGCCGAGAAGCGGCTCCCCCAGGACGGCCGTATCCGTCGCCGCATCGCCGGCCGCGACATTGACATGCGCGTGGCGACCATCCCTACGGCCCGAGGGGAACGGATCACCATCCGACTCCTGGACCAGGGTTCCATCCTCCTGGATCTTGCAGACATCGGGTTTGACAAACGGGAGCTGGATATTATCCAGGATCTCATCTACCGGCCCCACGGGATTCTTCTGGTGACGGGCCCCACCGGTTCGGGCAAGACCACCACACTCTACGCCTCCCTCAACCAGATCAACACCCCCGAGAAGAATATTCTGACGATCGAAGATCCCGTGGAGTACCAGCTCGCCGGGATCAGCCAGGTCCAGGTAAACCCCAAAATCAAGTTGAGCTTTGCCGCAGGGCTTCGTTCCTTTCTCCGCCATGACCCTGACGTGATCATGGTGGGTGAGATCCGTGACCTGGAGACGGCGGAGATCGCCATTCAGGCATCGCTCACGGGGCATCTCGTGCTCTCCACGGTCCACACCAATGACTCGGCGGGTGCCCTCACCCGTCTGGTGGATATGGGTGTTGAACCCTTCCTGGTTGCCTCTTCCCTCAACGGGATACTTGCCCAGCGCCTGGTGCGTCGTCTGTGTCCCCTGTGTAAAGAGGCCTACTCTCCCACTCCCGAGGAGATCCATGATGTGGGTGTCAACTACGAGGATTTTATGGCCGGAGCCATCGCCGGATACCCGGTGCCCGAGGATTTCAAGCGTCCTCCCCGGGGTATGGTATTCAGAGCCAAGGGATGCAGTTCCTGTCTCAACACCGGGTACCAGGGCAGGACGGGAATTTACGAGATGCTGGAGATGGACGATGACATACGCGCCCTCTCCATGAAAAAGATCGATGCCAACCAGATCAAGAAGGTCGCCATGAGCAAGGGCCTGAAGACCCTGCGTCAGGATGGCGCCTACAAAGCTATTTCCGGAATCACCAGCCTCTCCGAGGTCATGCTGGTGACCGCTGAGGATATGGCCTGATGCCTGTATTTGCATACAAATGCCTCAATAATGCCGGAAAAGTGATCACGGGTTCCCGCGACGCCGACTCGGAAAAAAGTCTCAGGAGTCTCCTGCGCAAAGAGGGGCTGTTTTTGCAGGAGGCCAAGGAGAGCAGCGACAAGGGAAAGGGTCTGCGCAAAGAGATAAACATCTCTTTTCTCAATAAAGTCAGCGTTATTGATATTGCTCTGATAACCAGACAGCTCGCCACCCTGTTGCGTGCCAGCGTACCCCTCACGGAGTCCCTGGAAGCCATCACCGAGCAGCTCGCGTCGGATAAGAAACGGCGTAAACTCGGGGGCATCCTCGCCCAGGTGAAGACCAGGGTAAACGAGGGGCTCTCCCTGGCCGAGGCTCTCAAGCTCCATCCCCAGGAGTTCGATGAATTCTACGTGAGTATGGTTCGCTCCGGGGAGGCTGCCGGTAACCTGGATCAGGTCCTCTTCTCCCTCACGGACTTTCTGGAGAAGCAACACAAGATTGTCCGTAAAATCAAAGGTGCCATGACCTACCCCATTGTGATGGTCTTTATCACCGTGGTGGTCATCGGGATCCTTATGACTTCCGTTATTCCAAATGTTATCAGTGTTTTTGAAGACACTGACCAGACACTCCCCTGGTACACCCAGTTTCTGATCTCCTCGAGTAACTTCTTCTCCAACTATTATATGTATGTGGCCATTGGGTTTGTGGCTTCGGTCTGGGGTTTCAGAAAGTGGAAGAAGAGCCCCTCGGGAAGGCGCCGGTGGGATCGTATTCTCCTGAGTACACCCCTGGTGGGCGGGCTGGTTCGAAAAATAGCCATCTCCCGGTTCAGTGGAAACCTGAGCATCATGCTCGGTGCGGGGGTACCTATTTTACAGGCTCTGGAGATTGTAAAATCGGTCATGGGGAATGAGATCCTCAAGGATGTCGTTGGTACTGTGGAGGTCGCCATTAAAGAAGGCAAGAGCATCGCCTCCATGCTGGCAGCTTCGGGGGAGTTTCCTCCCCTGGCCACCCACATGATCGCCATCGGCGAAAAGTCGGGCCAGCTCGAGGACATGCTCACCAACGTCGCCCTCGCGTACGACAGCGAGGTTGACCAGGCCATCACCCAGCTCACTTCCATGCTGGAACCGCTCATGATCGTCATAATGGGCGCCATTGTAGCCTTCGTTGTTTTTTCAATACTCATGCCCATCATGCAGATGAATAATCTGGGACTATAGGAGAAACGCCATGAAAACCAACAATACTTCCCTCACAGGAACTTTCACCCGAAACGGTCAGCGTGGTATGACCCTCATCGAGATTATGATCGTGCTCGTTATCCTCGGCATGATCATCGGTGTGGTCACCTTCGGAATCATGCCCCGGTTCAAAAAGGCAAAGAAGAAGACCACTCAGATGCAGATCAACAAGATCGCGGAGCTCATCAGAGAAAACTCCATGGAGCCCGAGTATGCGGGCAAACCAGCCAAGGCAATCTATGACGGGCTGATCTCCGACGGGACCATTCAGAAAAAAATGACCCGCGACAACTACGGCCAGGAGATCCGCGTGGAAGGTGACGGAGACCGTCCCTGCATCATCTCTGCGGGCGCTGACAAAAGCTTCGGTGGTGCGGATGATATCCGCAGCGACAGCTGCGACGAGGATTGATCCATGGTTCAGCCCAGAGGAGTACGCCACGGTTCCCGGGGGTTCACGATCATCGAGGTGCTCATGGTCATGGCCATCGTTGGTCTTGTGACCGGGGCCCTTGCCTATTCCTTCAAGGTTATGCCCCGCATGAAGCTCAAGGAGAGCGCACGCACTCTGGCTGCAGCCAGCAGGTTTGTGTCGACCCTGGCCCGCTCCAACCATTTGTATCACAGGATGGTGCTGGATCTTGATGCGCAGAATCCGGAAGTGAAGGTGGAGATGTTGCCGCCGGGGTCACCTATTCCTTTCATGGACCCGGAGATCCCCGACGAGGACGACGAAAAACAACTGCTCTTCGAGGACTGGCCCCGCTTCGATCCCGCCAACCCCATGGGCGCTGTGGGTGCCAATGATGTGGGAAAACCCGTCATGCCCGCCGAGGCCAAGTGGGCTGCACCAGACACGAAACTCAAGACCTCCACAAAGCTCGAAGGCGTGCGCATCACAAAGGTGGTCTTCCCGTGCATGCAAAAAGAATATGAGACGGGGAAGATCGCTATCCACTATGCTCCCGACGGGCAAAATCCTGCCGTGCTTGTCTATCTCAAATCCAGTGGCAATCCCGAGGCCACCATCTGGATCCATGCGGGGACAGGCAAGATTAGTTATCTTGATCCCAATGATATTCCAGGGAATCTCTGTATTGATGAAGATGGTCAGTTCATGGATGAGACCCTCCAGGAGGAGGGCGTTCAATGACACACCGGGGCCCGGGATTATACCAGCGGAGTGGGGGATTCACCCTCCTGGAGGTGGTGGTATCCCTGGCTATTTTATCCATGGCGCTCATGTGGATTCTCATCGACCAGACCATCGCGGTCAAGCGCAGTGTAAGGGTCCGGATGCTCACCCAGGCTATCTACCTGGCCAAGAGCAAGATGCTGGAGACCGAGGGGACGTTGCGTCACGATGGTTTTGGCTCCTTTGAAGAGGAGAACTGTGGCGACTTCGACAACAGCCTGTATGAAGGCAGCGAGAACTTCCGGTTCTGCGTTCAAATCGAGAAGGTCGTCATGCCCGATATGAGCATGCTCCAGCAGAACATCATGGGGGCTCTGGGTATGTCTTCAGGGACACAGAATCCCGACTCCGGCGCGACCCCCGGTCCCCTAGGCGGGCTCATGGAGCAGTTTCTTCCCTCGGGGCTCATGGGCAGCGGAGAGCTGTCCGAGAAGTTCAACGAGATGGCGGGGCAGTTCCTGGGACCAGCCATGACCATGATCCAGGGCGTCCTGGAGGAGGCCATCAGGAAGATCACGGTTAAGGTCTTCTTCAAGGTGGGAGGGACCGAGAAAGAGTACGAACTGGTGGCCTATATCACCGACCTCGGGGAACTGGATCGTTCCCTGATGATCCCTTCCATGGGGGGAACCACGGGCAGCTCAACCGGTAATTCAAAAACCTCGGGGAAGAGCACGGGCAACACAAAGACCACGGGAGGCACCAAATGAAGCGCCGGGTTTTTGGACAGTCCGGGTTCTCCCTGCTTGAGGTGCTGGCCGCCTTTACCATCCTGACCATGATGGTGGCGGTGGTATACGGCATCCTCTTTGTCTCCAGGCAGACCCAGCGAGCCCACGAGAAAAAACTGGAACAGTTCACCCTCATTCGTGGCGGTCTGGAAAAGCTGGAGCGGGATCTCTCCATGGCCTATCTCTCTTTGGGAGAGGACCAGCTCATTCCCGAGCGTCGAACCTATTTCAAGGCCCGCCCCGATGCGGGAGGTACCAGCCTGGCCTTTTCCACCTTCTCCCATGTGCGCACCTCCAAGAACGCCAAAGAGGCCGATAACTGTATCGTGGAGTACACCTACATGGACGATCCCATGAGGCCGGGGAGCTTTGTCCTGAGGCGTCGGGAGACCAACAGGCTGGAGCACAAGGTTGCCCAGGAAATCCCGGGAAGGACCCTGGGGCTGATTCCCGGAGTGAGTATGCTCACCATGGAGTTCTACGACCAGAAGAACGATCAGTGGCTCGATGAGTGGGACACCACCGTGGATGAGGGACGCATGAACAAACTCCCCAACCAGATCAAAATTCACCTGGTGGTGGACAATGGCACCGATCATATGGTCCATTTTCACACCATGGTGTTCCCCAAGTTGACCGACGCGATCAACCTGGTTCCCGCGGGCAGTACCTCCGGGAGCTTTATGAGCGGCTCCTCCGGCTCCGGGTCCAAAAACAGCAGCACTCGCTCAAATACCAGCAAATCCAGCAGGGTCCTCACACCCTCGGGGAAAAAATAAATGACCACCCCACGCGCACCACGGAGTTTGGCCAGGAGCCAGGGCGGTTTTGCCCTCCTCATGGTGACCATGGCCATCTCCATTCTCACCATTGTGGTGCATGTGTTTGTGTTCAGGACCAAAAAAGAGCTCCGCGCCGCCGTCACCGAGGGAGAAAAGACCAAGGCCCGCTATATCGCCTACTCCAGTATGGAACTCACCAAGCTCTTTTTGCGTGTTCAGTCCAAGGTCCTGGACAATAACGCCATGCTTAAAAACCTGGGCCTGGATATGGGTCAGATGCTCCCCATGATCATGCCGATTTTCCTTGGGCAGGGGTCCATGGTGAATTCCATGCTGGGAATGAACATGGAGGGAACGGGGCTGAGGCCGGACCAGGGCACGGGCGGTATTGATCTGTACAAGGCAGAGGACGGAAAGCTCAACCTCAACTGTGCCATAGGGGCCTCCACCGTTGACACTCTCAAAGGGGCCCTTCTGGGGATGTTCAATGATCGCCGTTACGATGATCTCTTCGGGCGCAACACCTCTGATCGAAACATCCTCGATCGCCTGGGTACCGTGAGCGCCATCATTGACTTCATTGATATCGATCAGGCGGGCTCGGGGTCCACCGGTGGCGATGAAGATGCATACTACAAGAGCCTCC
>JAHJLU010000656.1 GCA_018821745.1 Myxococcota bacterium
CCCCGATACCGCTCCTGCGCATGCTCGGCTACGAAATCCATGTAGGAGCACAGGAGCAGATTTTCCCGCATGTACCACCCGCTGGTCAAGGGGAACATGAGGAATTCGCGAGAAAAGGCGAGGTTCTCCACCTGGCTCGGATCGATGGTGTAGATACCTTCGGCGCTGGAAATAACATACCTGTTGTCGCTGGTGTTTGCGTTCTCAAATGTCTCGCGCATCTCTGCCCGTTTATATTTCCCTGTGGGCATCGAATGACTCTTGGGATGGGTCAGACCGCTTCCTTCACGGACCGCCTGCCCAACATTCCCCTGAGAGCTGTCCACATCGGCAAAAATGCTCTTCCCTTCGGAGCCATTATCACCGGCAGCAAGATGCCGACCGGTCGTCTTCTGGCTGGAAGGAACCGCTACGGGAGTTGTCTGAACCGGCTTCTTGGAAGAGGACTGTGCCCCCTTCTGCTCACGGGTGATTTTTTTCTGGGATTCCGTTTTTATGACGGGGGAGGGCAACAGCCCGGAGGTGTGTTCACTCTTTCCGTAGATTTTAATTATGGTTTTGTAGAGATCGTCGGGCAGCTCCGCGGGATCCTGATCAAAGTCCTTGATCAATCCCATGGCCTGGGCCACGTGCTTCTTGAATTTCTGCAGCAGTGGATTGTCGGGGTCACACATGACGGCCTCGGAGATTTCCTCATAGCCGACATTGAGATCTCCCAGCGCGAAGCACTCAAGGGCCAGTTTGAAGTGGAGCGTAGGCTCGTCTCCGAACTGCTGCAGCAGATTGCGATAAATCGCTGCGGCCCCTGCGTGATCTTCCTGAGCCGATAATATTCCAGCGAGAATACCCAGGGCTCTGGGCTCTCCGGACTTTCGGGCCAGGGCCCTGTTTATTTTAGCCTGTGCCTTGACCAGGTCTCCCTGAAAGAGGAGGTCAGCGGCTTCCAACAGTAATTTATCAAACGTGACATCTGTTCCCATGGGTGATATATTACACCTTTACAACGCTCTTATTAACAATTTTTTACGGTACCTCAAAAAACTTGGTATCCGAAGATTGCGGTTGTCCGCAGCGACCATCGGGAGCCCGAATCACTATGACCCTTCTTTTGCTCGTCATGCTCCTCAACCAGACCATCACCGCCGACGACAAAGCGGACCAACTCAGTGAGATGGTGGGGAAAAATTTCCTCGACCAGGTCGCCAACAAAGACTGGAAGCGTGCCGCCAAGCTCTGCGCACCCACCATGAATTTTGACGGCGAAGTCATCACCGGCGAAGAAAAGATCACCGAGCGGCTGAAAAAAATGGTCAAAGATCACAGCGCCCGCATTACTTTCAACCAGTTCTATTTTTTTTCAGGCAGCGAGGCCCTTTTGAAATTTGGTCCCCTCCCAAACCGCCTCAACCCTCTTGACCTGAAAAAGAGTTCTGTGTTATTGGGCCGCCGAAGGAAAGCCGGCGTTGCCGTCATCTTGCAGCAGATCACCGACGCGACGGGCAAATGGCCCCGCGTGGTGGCAATAACCGATTAGAGGATCCCATGAGCAGACAGTCCATTAGAGAGGCGATTGAGCAAGCTTTCGGTGAATTTGCCGAGATCGACTCTTTTGTCAAAGAAGTCCGGGAAATTCGCTTCCCCAAAGGGAAAGTGATTTACATTCCCGGGGACATGTCCCAGTCCTTGTATATCGTAATCAAGGGGCTGGTCTCCATCTCCCGGGTTACCCCCAACGGGCGCGGCGTAATTCTGGATTATGTGAGCATTCACCAGTTCTTCGGAGAAGAAGTCCTCTCGGGAAAAGAGGAAATCGAAGGCCGGTGGGAGGTGGCAGAGACCAAACAGGAGACCGTCCTCGCCGTGGTGGACAAATCCCTTATCATCGAGCATCTGTTTCCCAATCCGCACATCATGCAGAAGATCATGCGCGTGAATCTGGCAAAGCGACAACGATTTGCCGCGCGGCTTGAGATTCTCCTCCACCGGGAGGTGAGGGTTCGACTCGCCGCGCTCCTCCTCGACCTGGGAAGAAATTACGGGGTCATCCAGAAGGACGGAACCCTCCTTATCGATCTTATTGTGCCCCATCACGAGTTGGCACGCTTCATCGGCGCCACCCGGGAAACCGTCTCGGCGACGGTCTCTTCGTTCAAAACGGCGGGATACGTTGACAACAGGGGAAGAAAGCTCCTCATTCTCAAGCCGGTTCTTTTGGAATCCCTGCTGTAGTTGAAGTGACTGCGGCCCCCCTCTTTTTCCATCTTTCAAACGTCTCTTGCCAAACGATCCGTTATGATTATATTAGTCGATTTTGTCAGGAATAGATTTACCGCAGGCATCGTTAATCTGGCCTGCAAGGCTGGCGCCCTGGCAGGCAGCCATTTACCAGCGACAACACATCCCCAAAGGAGAATTGATCGTGATAACTGTTACTAATGTTTCAAAATTCTATGGCTCATTCAAGGCCCTGGACGATGTGAGTTTCACCATCGGCAGGGGGGAGGTTGTGGGATTTTTAGGGCCCAACGGCGCAGGAAAAACCACCACCCTGAAAATTCTTACGGGGAATGCGTTTCCCCACTCCGGTACTGTTGCCATCGCGGATCTCGATGTCATGGACCACGAACAGGCCGTGAAGGAGCGCATCGGATATCTTCCCGAATCTGCGCCACTCTATCGTGACATGCTGGTGAAGGAATATCTGGCGTTCATGGCCGAGGCCAGGGGGCTTGGCCCTTCACAGAAATCCAAGGCCATCGCCCGGGTGGCCAAGGACTGCGGCATTGAGAAGATGCTTGCGCGTCCCATCGCACATCTATCCAAGGGTTTCCGGCAACGGGTAGGGCTGGCTCAGGCGCTGCTCCATGAGCCCGATGTGCTCATTCTTGACGAACCTTACACGGGCCTTGATCCCATCCAGATTATTGAGATCAGAAATCTCATAAAAAAATACGGGGAGACCCACACGGTGATCCTCTCTTCCCACATCCTTCAGGAAGTGGAGGCGACCTGCTCGCGGATCCTGATCATCAGCGAGGGCAAGATTGTCGCCGACGGGGGCGTGTCAGAAATGCTCGGACACAATGCCCTGACCGTAAAGATTGCGGGAGAAGACCCCGTCATTCGTGAGCGGGTTGGCGCACTGGAGGGGAGCGAGATCATCCATGAGCGCACCTGGGAAGAGGGTGACGAGCATGGGCTTGAGTTGCGCGTGAAACCCGTGGGAATCGAGCGGGATGCGCTGGCCGCGTCGTTATGTGAGCTCTGCACACAGGAAGGATGGCGCCTTTACCATCTCGGGCAGGGCAAGGTAACCTTCGAAGATCTCTTTGTGGCCTATACCAAAGAGAAGATACGGGAGGCAAAAAATGGGCGATAAAAAAGTCCGCAAGAAAAAACAGACAACCCAGCCACAGCAAGAGGTTGTGGAAACGAAAAAATCACCCGAGGCCAAAAGCCGTAAAACCGCGATCCCTATAGCGCCACGTCGGGTCTCCTTCTTTCAGGGGTTCAGGACCATCTGGAAAAAGGAGATGAAGGGGCTCTTCTATTCTCCCATCGCCTATGTGGTCCTCGGTGGCTTTATTCTGCTGACCTCCTGGTTTTTCTTTGAAACCTTCTGGCTGAGAAACCAGGCCTCTGTGCGCTCTCTCTTTAGCAACCTGCCAAAAATGTTTTTGATCTTCACTCCCCTCATTACCATGAGAATGTGGGCTGAGGAGCGGGCGTCGGGCACCCAGGATCAACTCTTCTCTCTCCCCGTGAGCCTGACCACCCTTACCCTGGGCAAACTGGCTGCATGTCTGACGCTCATTTTAGTCGCCCTGCTCTTCACCCTGCCCTACCCTATTATCGCCGAGACCTACGGCAACCTGGACTGGGGACCGGTTTGGGGAGGCTATATTGCAGCGTTTCTCCTCGGTGGTGCCTATATCAGCCTGGGGCTGTTCATCAGCGCCCTCACACGCACACAGATCGAGGCAGCGTTCATCACCATTTTCGTGGGCGGCCTCTTGTATTTCCTTGGGGAGCCCATGGTCACGGGGCAAATCACCGACCCCGCGTGGTACGCATTTTTCACCAAGATAGGCATGGGGGCACGGTTCAATTCCATCGCCCGAGGGGTCCTCGACATCCGAGATCTCCTCTACTACCTGAGTATCACAACCTTTTTCGTTGTTATCAACGTTTCTGTTCTGAGGCATAGAAAATGGCTGTAACAAAACAAATCAAGGACAAACTCAACATCTGGCTGCTGGCGCTCCTGGTCGGGGGAAACCTCATCGCCTTCAACTATCTCATCTCCAACTGGCGGGGTGCGAGGCTGGATCTGACCCAATACCATGAGCATTCGCTCTCTCCATACACAAAGAAGGTGCTGCACGAGCTGCCCGATCGCGTGGAAATTGCGGCCTTCTTCTCTCCCAACACCCACAAACTGCTCAAACCGTTGATTCCCAAAATTCGCGATATTCTCGAGGATTATGTCTCCGAGTCCAATGGCAAGGTGAGCGTCAGCTTCAGTGCCCCTTCCTCCGACAAGGCCATCGGCGCCGTTTTCGAGGAATATGGCATCAAGCCCATGCCGGTGCCACTGGAGTCCAAATACAAGCAGGAGGTGAAATCCATCTACTTCGATCTGGTCATCAAATATGGAGATCAGCAACTGAAGTTCAGCCTGCAGGACCTCATCAAAGTTGATGAAGACAAGGGCCAGATGGTTGTCACCCTCAAGAACATGGAGACCCTGCTCACAAAGGGAATCAAAAAGGCCATCTCCTCTTTTTCAACCCTCGATTCCGTGCTGGCCAATATCAGCGGGCGCATCGAAATCGCCTACGCCAACCTTCCCAAGAGCCTCGCAGGACGATTCCCCGCCGAGAACCTCAAAGAGATCCAGGAAGCCGAGAAAAAACTGAAAAAGGAGATTGAGAAGTACACGAAAAAGTTCTCCAAAGTCTTCAGTTTCAAAGAGGTGGAAGGCTCTGAGACAAATGAACCCTTTGTGGTGACCATCAGTTACGGGAGAAAAGTGGTGGGGTTCCGTCTCTTCTTTGACGCCACCCAGGTCTCCAAATCAAACGTCGCCGAGAACCTCGAAGCGGCGCTCAAGCGTGTGCTGCCCGGCTTCACGAAGACTGTGGGCATTGTCATGCCCGAACCCCCCTTCGACGCCATGGCCATGCGCATGGGCAGACGCCCCCCTCCATCAGAGTTTGCCAAGCTCCAGGGCCTCCTTGGGGAAAACTATGAGGTCCGCAAGGTCGATCTTTCTTCCGGGATCCCCCCTGTCGATGTGGAGACGCTTATCCTCTTTAGACCCGAAAACTTTGATGACAGAGCGCTATTTGCCATTGATCAGTACATCATGCTGGGTGGCAGGGTCGCCATGTTCCTTGACCCCGGGAAACTGAACCTGCAGGCACTGGGGATGAACAAACTCAAGCTCGACTATGTAAAGAGCGGACTGGAAGAGATGATCTCCTTCTGGGGAGTCGGGATTGAGGACAAGATTCTCGGCGACGAGAAAAACTTCCCCTATCCCCTCCCGCGGGAAATCCAGCCAGGCGTAGTGGTTATGGAGGAGGTCCCCTACAGCTATTTCGTCAAGTTTGAGCGACCCTCGGGGCATCCCATAGTGGACAATCTCCCGGAAATGGGCCTGCTGTGGCCAGGCGCCCTGAGTATCAGGAAGACCCAGAAGGCGTTGGTGGTGAAGCCTGTTCTCACCTCTTCCTCCAGGGCATGGCTCACTCCACTGGATCTGAAAACCGGGCTGGATGTTACCCCTTCGCGCTCCGCCGCAAAGAGCTCTGCCGCACCCGTGGCGAGAAGGAGCTATCCGGTTGCCGTGGCCATCAGCGGAAAGTTCACCTCCTTCTTCAAGGATAAAGCCTCTCCCCTGAAAAAAGAGGGCGGCGCCGACAAGGCCCCCAAGGCAGACAACAAGGGCACTACCGATAAAAAGGGTAAAACCGGGGCCGCGAAGGCAGCGGCCGGGCAACAGGGAGAAAAACTCGTCAACTCCACGGAAACCAAAGTGGTGATCGTGGCGGACGCGGACTTCATCTCCGAGGTGGGGATGAACATTCTCAGCCAACGGTTTGGATATTCCCTCAAGTTTTTACTCAACTCCATTGAGTGGCTCCAATCCATCGAAGAGGATTTTGTCACCTCCCCCAAGGGATTACCCCGTCCCCTCATGGAAATGGGTGAGGCGAAGAAATCACGAATCCAGCACATGACCTGGATCATCTCCCTTGCCCTCCTGTTTGTGATCTACCTGGGACTGTACTTTATGAGAAGGAGACTCGCTTCATGAGAACGATAAACATCATACTGGCAGCAATCCTCGTCATCCAGGGGCTGATTATCATTGTCAACCCCGCATCAAAACCTCGTTTTCGCGTCGCAACGGTGAAGATATATGACACCCTCAAGGCGACTGACATTGCACAAATAACCGTCACGGACCCCAAAACCAAAAACCACGTAACCCTTGAGAAAATTAAAGACAAGTGGCTGATAAAGGAAGCGTTTGGCTTTGAGGCTGACAAATCCAAGATCGATGAAATCCTGTCCATCATTCCCAAACTCCAGGCAGCCAAAGAAGTCTCAACCAACAAGACCATGTTCACCTCCTATCATCTGGCCGATGATAACGTCGAGATGGAGTTGACCTTCCACAACGCGGCAAAAAGCACACTCGCACACATGCTGGTGGGTAAATCTGTCATTCGCGGGACGTTCCTGAGAAAAAAAGGGGGAGACACGGTTTACAGCATTGGTCTCTCCATCTCGGGCTTCCTCTTTACCTCCCCCTCTGAATATATGGCGGATACATCGCTGAAGCTCCCCATGGGCAAAGAACGGTCACAGATCGTTCTCAAATACAGCGGCAACACGCTGACATTCAAAAAGACAAAGGAGGGTGGTCCCACCATGGGCCCTGACGGTCAAATGGCCATGAAGGAAGACACCTGGTCTTACATGAACGCGCAGGGTGAAGCTGACACGACGGCTGACGCCACAGAGATCACCAATTTCCTGGGCTCCCTCGACAACCTCATGTTTGACTCTGTTGCTTCTGCAAAGGATTCTGGCACCTTTGGGTTCCAGAAACCCCACATCTCCATCAGAATAGAGAACGGTAAGAACAAGGGGAAAACCTTGCTGGTCGGCGATGAAATCAAAGGAAAAAAAGGTCAGCGTTACCTGAAGGTGACCGGCTTTGACTTTATCTTCGCCATTGACTCTTTCAAATACGAGAAATGGCAAAAAACCAGTAAAACCTTCGTAAAGGAGGAGGCGCCCAAAAGTGACTTCGGCGCCGACGGAAAACTTCCCAAGATGGAGCTTCCCAAACAGAACCTCACGTTGAAAGTCCCCGGAATCGTCGATCCCAAAAAGGCCAAAGATTCCGTCGTCTATCCTTCCAAGCCCAAAGCCCCCTGATCCTTTCCTGCAAGCATTTTAGAAGCGGCGGCCCCAAGGGTGGGGAAAGAGATCCCTATTTCCCTTCCACAGAATTGCCGGTGCAGCGAAAGCACCTGGTACGTCCCGTGCCATCACAGTGGGGGCAGTTAATGACCTGAGTACCGTTGCAGGTGGGGCAGACCACGGGGTTTTCCGTCTCTGTGTCGATTGTGCCCGACCCGTGACACTCGTGGCAGTCGATCTGGGCGTCACCCCAGCAGTCTTCGCACAGGATTGTTCCAACTCCCTTGCAGACAGAACAGGAATTATCAGTGTTGCTCATGGCGTCCTCACGAAATGGTGTCACCGGGCTTAACATCACCCTCCACAGAGATAATATTGAGGCGACCGTCGCCCCCCGACGCGGCCAGAATCATGGCCTCGGAAACCCCGAATTTCATTTTTCGCGGCTTCAGATTGGTCACAACGGAGACCTTCTTCCCCACCAGAAGCTGCTCATCGGGATAGGCAAGACGGATCCCCGCCAGCACTTGTCGGATGTCATTTTCACCCACCTGAACCCTGAGCCGAAGGAGCTTGTCGGCACCCTCCACGGTCTGGGCCTCCAGGATAACACCAATCTTCAACTGGACCCTGGCGAAATCATCGAAGGTGATCTCGGGGACCCCCGGCTCTTCGGGGGTCTTCACAACCGGGGACGCAGCAGGAGCCGAGCGCTCCACCTTGGCCCAGCTGTCCCGCAGAGAAACCGTGCGGTTAAAGACCAGTCCCCGGTTGATATCACTCTCCTTGTCAACGACGAAGTACCCGAGGCGTTCAAACTGGAACCGCTCCATGGGCTTTGCCTGACCCATGCAGGGCTCCAGCGTGGCCTCAACAATGGAGAGGGAGTCAGGGTTGATGTTGCTCCGGTAGTCGTCACCGGAATCAGGCTCTGGGATACTGAAGAGGCGATCATAGATCCTCACCTGCGCTTTGACAGCGTGGGGCTCGCTGACCCAGTGAGACGTTCCCCTCACCTTGCGGCCATCGGGGGCCGTCCCCCCACGGGAATCGGGGTCATAGGTGCATTTCAGTTCGATGACCTCACCATTTTCATTTTTAATCACCTCATGACAAGTGATGAGACACGCGTATCGCAGGCGAATCTCGGCTCCCGGTGACAGACGATGCCACTTGCGGGGAGGATCCTCACGAAAATCCTCGCGCTCGATGAGCAGATGGCCCGAGAAGGGAATCTTCCGGACTCCGCGCTCGGGTTCATCAGGGAAATATGGAGCCTCAAAGTACTCCACCTCGCCCTCGGGGTAGTTTGTGATGGTAATCTTCAGGGGGTCGAGCACCGCCATCACCCGGGGTGAGGTCTCGTTGAGGTCTTCCCGGATTGTGTGCTCCAACAAGGCCACATCGACGGTACTGTCCCTCTTTGCGACCCCGATCCGTTCACAGAATTTCCGCATGGCCTCGGGAGTGTATCCACGCCGGCGGAGCCCCGAGATAGTCGGCATTCGGGGATCATCCCAGCCCTCAACCAGCTTCTCGGTGACGAGCTGCAGGAGCTTGCGCTTGCTCATAACCGTGTAGGTGAGGTTGAGACGGGCGAACTCTATCTGCTGGGGATGGAAGATCCCCAACTCCTTGAGAAACCAGTCATACAGC
>JAHJLU010000657.1 GCA_018821745.1 Myxococcota bacterium
AGACGAGCGTGTCCATGACGACGGGAACACCGTCTCCCACGGTGTTTGTGGCAAAATAGCCGCCATGAAGCCACAGCGCTGTTTTCCCGTTGAGCGGGCAGGAGAAGCCGAGGCCAATCCTCAGGCTGAATCCGCCCCTGGTGTCGCTGAGGTCCACACCCAGCCCCATGTCGGTTTTCTTGTCCTCGGTCCAGACTGTTCCGCCGAATCCGGCGATGAGGTGCATGGTGAGTTGCTTGTAGAGCGGAACCGGCAGCCGCAGTCGCACCATGGGGTTCATGATGAAGCGGGGTTTGTCCGCGTTGATGCTCCGTATCCACATGAACCCCATCTCGGCCCCGAGGAAGAAGCGGTTGAACAGCGACCTCTCCGCATACACCGTCACGCCGGGGGCGGGCTCCCCTTTTGTGTAGGTGCCGTCGTTCACGTTGAAGAGGGGGATGATCCCCAGCTGCAGCTCCACCCCGGCCTCATAATTGTTTCCACGAACAAGGCCTGGCAGCAGCAAAAGAAAGAGGGCCAGGATAATAGATGAAAACTTCATGGTGTCCTCTCTGGGGAGAGACTTCGGGAACTGCTTCAGACAAGAGTGAGTGGGACTGACTGGGGGCGCATCAGGTGTCCAGGATCTGCCGCACTTTCTTCGCCATCTCCTGCGGGCGGAATGGCTTCTGAATAAAGTTCGTTCCCGAATCCAGCACCCCGTGATGGGCGATTACCTCTTCCGTGTAGCCGGACATGAAGAGGGCTTTCAGATTGGGTTCGATGAGTAACAACTTTTCATACAGGTCTCTCCCGTTTTGCAGCGGCATGACGACATCGGTCACTAACAGGTCTATTTTCCCAGTAAACTGTTGAAACTTGAGCAGGGCATCCTCGCCGTTTTCAGCCTCGACTATTTTGTACCCCCGGGAGCGCAGGATTTTTTGGGCCAGCTTGCGAACGAGTTCCTGATCTTCCACGAGCAGTATTGTCTCGGTGCCTGAAACAGAGGTGACCTTCTTCTCTTCCTCCGGGCTCTCTGTTTCTCCCTGGAAACTCGGTAAAAGAATCGAAATTACAGTGCCCTTGCCCCCTTTGGAAGCGGCATTTATATATCCATTATTCTGTTTGACAATCCCGTAGACCGTTGAAAGACCAAGGCCGGTTCCCTTTCCCCTGGCCTTGGTGGAGAAGAAGGGTTCAAAGATATTTTTAATGATTTCGGGTGAAATTCCGGCTCCCGTGTCGCCAACGGTGAGCAGAACGAAGTCCCCTTCGAGCTCTTCATTGCTGAAAAAATAATGATCCTTCTCCAGACTTACATTTTGTGTCTCGATGGTGATTGTGCCGCCATTGAGTATGGCATCGCCCGCGTTGACTGCCAAATTGACAAGGATCTGGTCGACCTGCACCGGGTCGATTTTGACAAGATGCAGTGCTTTATCGGTGATAATGTTCAAGTTGATGTCATCACCAAGGAGGCGGTGGAGCAATTTTTCCGTTCGGAGGATCGCCTCATTGAGATTCAGTGCCATGGGGGAGATGAGCTGTTTTCTAGAAAAAGTCAGGAGCTGTGCCGTCAGGGTCGCCGCAGAGTTTGCCGCCTTCATGATCTCGTCCACATCGTCCCGAAGGGGATCCTGCTCCGCCATGGAACCTCGAACAAACTCGGCAAACCCGAGGATGGCGGTCAGCAGGTTGTTAAAATCATGGGCTATGCCGCCGGCCAGGCGACCAATGGATTCCATCTTCTGGGACTGCTGAAGCTGTTCCTCCAGCAACCCTTTCTCTTTCGAAAATCGAACTCTTTCAAGGTTCTGCCCAATCATGCGCGCCATGGACACGCATCGATTTTTCGCCACGTTGATAATGAACTGGGGGCGTGGCTTGTATTCATGGGATCGCCTGCGAAGATGCGCGACGTCGATCTTGAATTTTTGGGCAAGCTCCAGCAGGGTCTTTTCATCTCTGGGCGGGGTGCCGTACCCGAAATTCAGTACCCCCACGATGGTATCTCCCGAGCGGATGGGAACAGCGTACAGTTTGATCCCGCCCACACAGGTAATATCTGTTGGGTGCCCTGACTCTATGGCCGCTTTCGCCGAATCATTCCAGCAGTTCTCATGGCAGAGCCATTTGCCGCTGGCGAGCGCGGCTTTGGTGTCCTGGCAATCACATAACTGGAAGGAGGCGTTGTCCATTGCCTGGCACCAGGCGGACTCAAACTTGCCATAGGCGTAGTCACCGTTGGCTTCATATACGGCCACACAGGTGTCCATGAGAGTAAGAATATCCTCGGCCATAAGGCCCAGGGCCCCACTCCCCATGCCTTCGAGAATCAAACGCGAAGTGTTCAACTCGGTGGGATCATCGTAAACAGGGTCGTACTGATCATCCTGATGGGGATCTGAGGACTCCTTCTCTGTCAGCCATTCGTAGAGCCGCAGCTCATCTTCCGCCTGTTTACGGTCGTTGATATCACTCAGAAGTACCTTGATTAACGGCGAACCATCCTTGCCCTTTGTGGCAGTCAGGTCCACACGGGTCCAGATGGGATCACGCCCCACGGGGAGCAGTCGCAGCTCGCACTCCTTGCGCTCATTCTTTTCAAAAAGAGTGCTGCGG
>JAHJLU010000658.1 GCA_018821745.1 Myxococcota bacterium
GGAGCCTGTTGGCGATTCGAGGTGTGCCCCGGGAACGGCGTCCTATTTCCTCGGCCCCGTCTTGAGTGAGGGAGATTTCCTGTCTCATTGCGGATCGCATGACGATCTCTGCCAACTCTGCGGGCTCGTAATAATCTAGCCGCATGGGGATTCCGAAGCGGGTGCGCAGTGGCGCGGTGAGGAGGCCGCTGCGGGTGGTGGCACCCACGAGGGTGAAGCGTGGGAGATCGATGGTGATAGCCTGGGCGTGGGCGCCTTCGCCAAGAAAAATTTCCAACTGGAAGTCTTCCATGGCGCTGTAGAGGCTCTCCTGTACCACCTTGGGGAGTCGGTGGAGCTCGTCGATGAAGAGGACATCCCCCAGGGAGAGATTGGTGAGCATCCCCGCCAGGACTCCCTTGTGTTCCACCGCGGGCCCCGATGTTTTGTGGATCTTGCTGCCCATTTCATTGGCGATGATATGGGAGAGGGTGGTCTTTCCCAGTCCTGGAGGGCCGCTGAAAATAATATGATCCACGGCATCGGATCGTTCCCGTGCCGCCTGGACGTAAATTTTCAGGTTCTCAATGTGCTTTGCCTGACCCACGAACTGTTCAAAGCTTGTGGGGCGAAGGCTCCGCTCTTCGTGGGCGGTCTCCTCGACCGGCGTTGGATCCAGGATGCCTCCTTCTTCACGATGTGGTGTCCTGGCCATAGGGGCTTACCTTTCCTTTCTGAGCAGTGTGAGACCTTTTTTTACCAGCGTGGAGAGGTCAGCGCCCGCCTGTGCCTCTTTCTCCAGCTCTCTCGAGATAGCGTCAACCTCGCTGGAGCGGAAGCCCAGATTCATGAGCGCAGACATCCCCTGGTTCAGGATACCACTTTTGCGCTCCAGCAGAGAGACCGTCTCCATGGGCCGTGAGAATCGGTTGCGAAACTCCTCCATGGCCCCGCTGAGATCAACGATGAGTCTCTGGGCGCTTCGCTTGCCGATCCCCGGGGCTTTGGTTATTGCCTTCTCATTTCCCGAGTAGATGTGGCCCACGAGGGTCCTCGCTCCGAAGGTGCTGAGCAGCGCCAGGGCGGCCTTTGGGCCGATCCCCGAGACGGTTATCAGTTTGGAAAAAAGTTGCTTCTCTGTGGCATCATCGAAGCCATAGAGTTCAATGGCGTTCTCACTCACCGCGGTGATCACCGGGAGGTCGACCTCGCCCCCCGTGGAGAGTCTTTCCAGAGCCGTCCGCGTACAAGTAACATCGTAGCCGACTCCCCGGACCATCAGGACAATTTTTTCGTCAATTCTGGAATGAACAATGCCTCGTAAAAGGGCTATCATGGCACACCTTTCAGAGAGAGTCGCAGGTGCATGGCGTGACAGACCGCCAGGGCCAGAGCGTCTGCCGCGTCTTCCGCCGGGAGGGTGGTGAGCCCGGTCAACAGGCTCACGGAGCGTCTCACCTGGTCTTTGGGTGCCCGACCGGAGCCGCCAATGTATTTTTTCACCAGCGTAGGAGCATAGGCCGTGATGTCGATTCCCTTTGTCCCCAGCAGATAGAGAACCATCCCCCGGGCTTGTCCAAGGACAAAAGCGGACTGGATATTCATCCCGACAAAAATATCTTCCACCGCCGCGAAGGCGATATCGTACTCTGAGAGGAGGCTTGTGAGTCCCTCTCCCAGCTCAACGAGCCGCTCGTGGAGGGGCGCCTTCACATTGGCGGTAATGACCCCGCACTCCCGATAGACATAACCTGACCGGGGTAAAAGTTCCACGACTCCGTACCCCATTTTTCGTGACCCGGGATCGATGCCGAGGATGGTAGTCGGCTCCCCGGACCACTGGAGAGTGGATCTAGCTGTTGATAATGTTTTCAAATTCTTCTTCGTCGATTTCGAAATCGTGCCACACATTCTGGACATCGTCGTGGTCATCGAGGAGCTCATAGAGTCTCCACGCGACCTCCGCGTCGCGTCCCGTGAGCCGGGTTGTGGTTTTAGGGATCATCTGGATCTCGGAGGTGTCGATTTCAAAGCCCTTCTCTCTGAGTGTTTCTGTTATGGTAAAGAGATCCGCTACGGCGGTCTCGATCACGTACAGTGATTCCTCGTCGGTCTTCAAATCTTCGGCGCCGAGCTCCAGCACCAGCTCCAGAAAAGCATCTTCGTCCATGACGGATTTATCCACCATGATGACGCCCTTTCGATCAAATTTCCAGGAGACGGTCCCGCTTTTTCCCAGGTTTCCGTTGTGTTTGCCCAGCATATGCCGGATCTCGGCCACGGTCCGGTTGATGTTGTCGGTGACAGCCTCAATGATGAGCGCGCCTCCGCCGGGTCCGTAGCCTTCGTATACCACTTCTTCAAAGGTGACGCCGTCGAGTTCTCCCGCACCTTTTTTGATGGCCCGCTCCATATTGTCTTTGGGGACGTTGGCCGCCCGCGCCTTCTCCACGGCCGTGCGGAGTCTGGGATTTCCCGTGATATCACTGCCACCCATCCGTGACGCAATAGTCACTTCCTTCAGAATTTTGGTGAACACTTTACTTCGTTTCGCGTCAGCAGCACCTTTTTTGTGCTTAATTGTAGACCATTTATTGTGTCCTGACATTCTGGCTCCTATAAGAGGGGAAAATCCCCGATTTCAATTGGCAGCCTCCTTATTTGGAGGCAGGTTTCATACACTTTGTGGCAAACTGCATACTTTTGGGACAGAGCTTGTTCTTTTTGAGAATCATGGTGGCTCGCTGACTGATGGTCCGCCTGAGCGGCATCAGTTTTTGATCCGAGGAGATCATGGTCCCCGCAAAGACAGTGTTCAGTGCCGGGTACCGGGTGATAAAGAGAAAGCGGCTTCTGGTAAGAGAGAGGGCGATCTTGACCGTGACGTTCTTCTTTTTGTATTTGACCGTGGCGGTGCCGCTCATCACACCAACGGTTCCCGTTGCCTTCCCGTTGAAGGTCAACAGGAGTTTGTATCGAACCGTCCCCACGGTCTCTTCGACCTCCCATTTTTTGGAAACCTGAATGATTTCGTCCAGAGCTTTTTTAGGATCTTCCTTGGGGGCTGTGGGAATAAGGGGAGCCAAAATGCCCACATACAGAACGAATAAAGCGCTAGTCATTGAAAAAGCCTTTCGTTACCGGGCCTTGGAGTGCTGTCTGTAGAGGCCCGTATTTTAGAAGCACCACATTATAAGGGAAATCAGGTCCGAAGAAAACCCCATTCTCAGGTGAGGTGCGCGAAACCTCAGCTTTCCATTTTTGGGCATTTACGGTATAAAATAAATTCTCCCCTCAATCAGGGTGGTCTTTTCTTGCTGGCAAATAGCCTGGAGGTCCTATGCGGCTCAGTAAACCAGTGGTGATCGGTGACCATTTATTTATTGAACTGGTGAGCCAGCGTCCGCCTTTTACTCTCTACCGGACCGTGGATCTCACCGAGACTGAATTTAAATTTTTCTATAATTTTAAAAGTCTGCATCCCGATAATATTACGGATGGAGCCGCGAAGCGGGAACTGGTCCGGGAGAGCGAAATCCTTCGCGAGCTCTATCATCCAAATATCACAAGATTTATCGCATACGATACGTTTCACGAGCACCCATATCTCACCTATGAACACGCGTGGGGGAAGTCCCTCCTGGAGATTATGCGGCATTTGCGGTCATCGGGCCGGATGTTGTCCGAGGCCTATGCCTCTCTCATCGGCACTGAAGTCTGTAAAGCCCTTGAGTTTGCGCATCAACTGCGCACAGAATCATTCCCTGGCGGTGTTCTCCACAAGAATCTCAATCCCAGAAATGTGATCATCACCTACACCGGGGAGGTGCTCCTGCTGGGGTTCGGAAACAAGCCTCCCTCGATCCACAAATCCAATATTCACAACTACGATTTCCGATCCCTCGTGTATCTCAGCCCGGAGCAGATCAACGGGGCATC
Organism: Myxococcota bacterium; assembly: GCA_018821745.1. Classification (GTDB taxonomy): domain Bacteria; phylum Myxococcota_A; class Polyangia; order HGW-17; family HGW-17; genus SZUA-580. Next base: position 3,919 of record JAHJLU010000658.1, read on the forward strand.
CTATACCGTCCTCTCCGAGACCTTTTCCCTTGGGGCCATCCTCTATGAGATGGTGACCGGTACTCCCCCCTTCATGGAGATGAGCGCTATCAAGGTGGCCAACCGGATCGCCAAGGGATCCTTCGAGTCACCACGGAGTATCAACCCCAACCTGAGTGTCACCATGGATCAGATCCTCACCCGCTCCCTCTCGTTTTACGGGGATGATCGCTACACAACCGCGGCGGAAATGGGGAACTCCCTGCACAGCTACCTCACACGCAATTTCCCACGGCACAACGCCATTCGGCTGGGGAGGCTCATGAGAAGCCTGTTTAATGCCGAGATCATTGGCGAAATAAAGCACATGCAGCGATCTATCGACTCGGGAGAGTTTCCCGTCTCTCCCATGCTTCGCAGTGTCCCGAAGAAAATGTTCAATATGATCCAGAAAGTCGATGGTTTCAGTTCCGGCGAATCCCATCGTGTTCCTGAGTTGAGACATTTTACATTCAGGAACAGCCTGGAGTCGGTGGCCCACGAAGAGACGGTGAACAGGGTCAGCATCCCCGATGAAAAAGAGCTCCGGTCCATGAACCACGATGTGCTCAAAGCCAAGGGGATGTTGCTCGCTTCGAAAAAAGAGATCCTCTCCCTGGGGACCAGTGATTTTTTTGAGGTGGAGGACAGCTCCCTCATAGAGTTCGGGCCACTGGGTTCTTCTTCTTCTTCTTCCTCCTCCTCCTCCTCCTCCGATGCTGATGGCGACAAGCAAGGTGCGCCGGCAGCTTCCCCGGGAGATGGGGACTCCAAGAAGGAAATTTTTGATGCCTCCCCCCTCGATAAAACCGTTCCCGAACCAGGCAGCTCCCTGCCCGGGACTGGGGAGATCATACAATTGACGGGATCGGAGATTGACCACCACCGCGCTGTCTCTGTTTCACTTCCCGGGCTCAATGAAATCCGAAAGACCGAAGACGCGCTCATTGGTCAGATGCTTGGTGAGTACCGGGTTGAGGGAATCATTGGGTGGGGAGGAATGGGGACCGTCTATTCCGGTGTGCATCCCCAAATCGGCAAGGAGGTGGCCATCAAAGTGCTCAAGCCCTCTTTCTCGGAAGATGAAAGGGTCCTCAAACGCTTCCTGGCCGAAGCCAAGGCGGTGAATGCGATTAATCATCCGAATATTATAGATATTTTCGCGTTCGGGAATCTTGATAACACCTATCACTATTTCGTCATGGAGCGGCTCCATGGTCAAACGCTCAGCGAATACATGGCACAGGTGGGGATTGTCCCGCTGGGAGATGCCCATGACATTCTTATTCAGTTGTTTGGCGCGGTGGCGGCCGCCCATAAAAAGGGGATTATTCACCGGGATCTGAAGCCCGACAACATCTTCCTCGAGGAGCGCGGTATTTTCACCCGGTTTGTGAAAGTCCTTGATTTCGGGGTGGCCAAATTCACCAATATGCACAACAGGACCTCGGTCACCAAATCGGGAATACCCATCGGGACGCCTCTCTACATGAGCCCTGAGCAGTGCATGGGGAAAGAGGTCTCCCTGGCCAGCGACGTTTACGCCATCGGGGTTCTCATGTATAAAATGTTCTCAGGGAAGCTGCCCTTCATCAAGCACTCCTATCTCTCCATGCTCCAGGCCCATATCCAGGAGGAGCCACCGTTGCCCTCCACCCACGCCCCCATCGCCGGGGAGCTGGAAGATATCATCATGTGGTGCCTTGAAAAAAATCAATATCAGCGCCCCCAGAACATGGAAGAACTCAAAAACGAGGTTATCCCCCTCCTCTCAACACTCCTTAAAACCCACTCCTAGGTCAGCTCAGTCATGAACAGCGAGTCTGGGATTGATTCTTGAGATAAGTCGATTATACTTACAGCAAGCATTATCAATGATCCACCGCGGCGTGTGCCGTTGATGGCGGGTGTTGACCGGAATTCCCACAGGTGAATTACCTGTGTATCTCTCTTGCCGAGGACGAAAAACCATGAACAATTTCTTTCTCATTACCCTTGGATTGGCCTCCCTGGTGCTCTTTTCATGCGCGGGTGAGGCGGCAAAATGTGGCGATGGGATGGTCCAGCACAATGAAGAGTGTGACGACGGCAACATCATGGCTGGAGACGGCTGTAACAGCTCGTGCAAGCTGGAGGGCGCCTGTGGCAATGGTCTGTGTGAGAACGAAGAGATACACTCCTGTCCCCAGGACTGTGATGTGTGCGGGAACGGCATCTGTAACGCGTCTGAGAGCGTGTCCACCTGCTTCCCCGACTGTTATTGCACCAATGGCAGCTGCGACGTGGGCGAGGACATCTCCATCTGTCCCCAGGACTGCCAGAATATTCCCCTGTGCGGTGACGGCATCTGCTCTTCCCTGGAGACCACCCTCTCCTGTCTTCAGGACTGTTACTGCATGAACGGCAGTTGCGACAACGGGGAGACTGAGCTGACCTGCCCTCAGGACTGCACGGGCGCGGTCTGCGGCAACGGTATCTGTGAGGCGGGGGAGATCCCCC
>JAHJLU010000659.1 GCA_018821745.1 Myxococcota bacterium
ATCCACCAGCGCGCTGCACCCAAAGGACAGCGCAAAGATACTCAGCATAATAACAAAGGATAAAGAGTAATTTTTCATGAAGTATTCTCCTGGAGACCACGGTACTGGAATCAGATACGGTTTAGCACAACGCAGGATTTCATCAAGATCACCGTGCTCTTTCACCCACAGATTTTCAGGCAGGCAGAGTAATGTGCGGCTCATCCGCCATCCCCTCGGCCATCCCCGCTATTCACTGCACCTGCCTAATGGTATTCCGCTCCCGGTCATTCCCGGCGCCCTCCCCGCCATTCCCTTGAAGAAGGGAATTCAGGGGCTCCCCTTTATAATTCCCGATATTCGTGGGTTTACCAAAATATGCAGTTACAGAGAAAGGCGGCGGCGGGTCATGATGAGGAAGAGGGGCAGGAGCAAGAGCGCCGCGGGGAGAGAGGAACCTCTGTGGCCCGCCGATGAGCAGGAGCAGCCGTCGTCCTTTTTCTCACCGGGATCCGTGCCGCTGTCGGGGTCGGTTGTGTCGGTGCCCGAGTCGGGGCCGCTGTCGACACCGGCGTCTGGCTGGGGACCCACAGCGCACTCGCCGGAGCCGGAACCACCCACCTCCACGGTGTGAGAGTCCGAGACCGCGTTCCCCCCGTCGTCGGTGGCCGTCGCCATCATGACATGGCTCCCCGCTGAGAGGGCCGAGCTGTCATACTGGAGCTCGTATGGGGGCTCGCTCACACTCCCCACCTCGCTCCCGTCCACCAGAAAAGTGACCGACGAGACGGCCGTGTCGTCGGACGCTGCGGCGATCAGGCGGATGATGCCCTCGACACGGGCACCCTCGGCGGGCTCCACGAGCTCCACCAGAGGATCGCTGCCGGGAGCGGTGTCGACCGTCACCAAAACATCCGAGGCGCTCCAGGAGTCGTCATCGTAGTGGATGACATAGTCGAGTTCTGTAACAGCCGTGGTCCCGTTGAAGGGACCAAGAACAGTGCTGTAGCGCCCGTCGTAACCGGGCCCGGTGAGGGTAGTCTCCACGGACTGGCCGTCGCCAAAGGCCGTGGTGTCTGAAGGCCAGTACTCCGCGGGAGGCTCCGTCCAGCCGTTTATACCCCAGTGGAGTTTCCCCGGCGCATGGGCATAGACCGTGACGAGGGAATTTTTCCCGGGGGCCTGGGGATAATGCCCCACGCTGGCGCCGGGCCCCGTCCCGTTACCGCCGGTGCCAACCCAAACATGACGCAGCCCGGAGCGGGAGATATTACCGAGGGAGTCCTCGGCCTCCACATAATAGTCAATGAGGTTGCCCCCCAGTCCGGGGATGGTGACGCTGTATTCATCGGCGATGAACGCGGGTGCCGGATCCGTGCGGGGAACGATGGTGCGGGCGGTCATGGGAACCACACACCACTCCGATGTACCATAGGTGTGGTTCTGCGCGTCCACCTGACCGTCGGAGTCAAAGCGGTAGAAGAGCTCTACCCGGGAGAGCCCCGACACGTCATAGGCGAAGGTCCACACGGTGAGTTCAGAGGTCGTGGGCTCCGTGCCCCACTCGATCTCGCCGGGGTTGTAGGGTTCTCGCTGGGGAGGATAAATGTAGGGGGGAACCGATTCTGTCCCGAGGCCCGAGAGGATGGGACCAATCTCTGCCATGGCGATATTGGAGGCCCGGGCGGGGTGACTGTCCCAGATGCCGTTCTCGGAGTTGTCCCAGTACCAGTAATCGCTGGCCTGGGCCATGAGGAGACTGCGCCAGGCGCGCCCCATGGTGGTTGAGCTGTCGTAGATCTCGGCCAGGGTGGGCTCGCCCTCAATGGCGGTAGCGGTCTGCATGCGGTTTTTGGCCGCCGTGAGGATGGCCCATGAGGTGCGGTCCGGGGAGTAGCCGTCGGTCCCGGGGTCGCCGTTCCACTTGAGGAACTCGGGGTCACCGTTGTCGGCGCCGCTCCAGGAGCCGTCTTCCACATGGATGACATCGTTCGCGTCCGGGGGAAACTGGTCCAGATAGTCCTGGATGGAGATGAACTGAAAGCGGGTGGGGTTGAGCACCAGCCAGTTCACAAACGCCTGGAAGTTGGCGTGGTAGTAAGAATCGGAGCCTCCCCCGTAGTTGTCGCCGTCGTGGTGGAGGACCACGAGGATGGGGTGGTCGGGGTCCGTGTTGTAGGGTTCAAGCTGGGAGAGGACCTCATCGTAGTTGAGGGCCCCAAACCCGCCCCGGGCGTCTTCGTTGCCTTCATAGCGGGCGCCGGGGACCACGATAACCCTGTAGGACTGCCCCGTCTGGGGATCAATATATTCCGCGAAGTGGGGCTGATACCCAAAGGGCGCCGAGACACGGGAGGGCGCCCAGATCCCGTTGAACTGCACCCAGTCCGTGGCAATACTCTCACGCTGGTCGGCTTTGTTGGGGGGATAGAGGTTGGAGCCGGCGGAGTAGGGATAATCCGTGAGGGTGCGGTCGAAGTGGACATTATCCACCACCACCCACTCGATCCCCGCGTCGTTGAGCGCGGGGATGATACGCTCCGAGAAAGCGGTCTCGGGGGGAAAGAGGCCGCGGGAGACGGGGTAGCCGGGGAAACGCCGCTGGATGGCCTCCCGATGGAGTTTGATCTGCGTGGCCACATCTTCCTGGGCGATGAGCGCCGAGAGGGGGTGGAAATAGCCAAAGCCGATGAGATCCACGGCCGGGTTTCCCCCGGTGGTGAGCCATGTGGCGGTCTCATTCCAGGGGTTTCGCCAGCCCGAGAAGCCCAGACCTGCGGATTCCAGGGTGTCGAGGTTCTCCAGGAGGCTCCCCGTGAGGCTCACCTGCGTGCCTCCCAGGTTGAGACCCGCAGCCCGCGCGGCGGCAATGGCATCCCGGGGCCAGGTGGTATAGGGGCCCGTCCGGCTCGTGTGGACATCGAGGACGCTGAAGGAATAATGCCCCGCGCTGGAGGTCTCGGCAACATTCTCCCCGGGCCAGTAAATGGGCTGGTGCATGTGCCACACAAAGGTGATGTAAATAGGCGTTCCATGGGCCCGGGGCACAAAACCCCAGAGTCCCACAAAAAAGAGCGCGGCGAGCAGTGATTTTCTCATGGCATCCCTCAATAAACTCAGACCTCCGGCCCGCGCCAGATCCAGCAGGCGGGACCGTCCCGGTCAGTTAACAAAACCCTGAACACTCGAAAATA
>JAHJLU010000660.1 GCA_018821745.1 Myxococcota bacterium
AGCTCCTCTTTGGCCTCGTCGGCGACTGAGAGCTCTTTCTCGTCTTCCATGGAAGCGTTCTTGACGCCAGCGTCCGGAATAGAATCCCGGTTGATGGTCTCTTCATCCGCTGTAATGAGAGGATGAATTTTACTCGGAATGGGAGTGGGCTCGTCTTGCCAGTCTGTCTGCACTCCACCGGCCTCGGCAGATTTTTCTTCAAGGACAAAAGGTTTTTCCTCATTGGGAGCTGGCTTGGCTTCCCCAAGGGGCGGCGTGGCAGATGTTGCGACAGGAGATTTCTTTTCTTCCGCTGCGCTCTGGGCTGCCCCGGTGAGTTCATCCAGGTCCGGTTTGAGATTTTCCACAGGTTCGTCGAACAGATCAGATGCAGGGGATTTCGCACCCACGGATTCTTCGGGTTCTTCTTCCTTTACGCCTCTCAGTTTGTTGAGGATATCGATATTCGCTACCCGGGTCTTCTCCTCCTGGATACCGGGGGAAGTGATGGCATCGGGAGATTTCTCCTCAACCTGCTCAGCCCCGTCACCCTTCATTCCAAGGATTTTGCCGAGCCGCTCCTTACTCGCTTCATCGAGGGTATCGTACCGAAGTCCCATGCCCGGAGGGGCGTTGGTCCTGGCGGGATCATACTCCCTGGTCCAAACAACAGTGCCCAAGCCTTTAAGTACGGAAGACCCATCCTGAAATTTGAATTCAAAATCGAGCACAGTGCCAACAGACAACGGCTTTTTAGTGCGGACAAATATGCCGCCCTGGCTGACATATACACCGTACCGCTCGACAAACTCTTCCAGATCGGAGGCCTTGAATTTAATAGTTAATTTAATGGGCGCTGGCATAACTTCTCCGTGGAACCATGGGACATGCGACCTCCAGGGGAGGTAAAGGAAATACCTGATTCAACAAACATTATCAGATTCAGTGGAAAAATTCCAGCTGACTTGATCAGAAGGGGACGAAAACCATGGCAGTGCCTCTCAACCCTGTGGAGTGGATGAGGGCAAAACTCCCTGCCATTTTTCCCCCATGTATCCACCAAAGGTAGCAATAGAGGCATAGGTGGGGAACATAATCAGCAGTTGGAAGACCATGTAACTCCCTCCTGCACCGAAGAACAAAACATTTCTTATTACAAGCAGGATAACGACCATCACTCCTGCAACCAGGGACTCTTTGATAGTGATACCCGGAGACAGCCTGCTGGCAACAAGCCCGCCAATGAAGAACGCCAGCAGCTCCAGGAGAAAGAGCCCCCAGAAGTCGAAACTCAGCATCGCCATGCGCGCATCTTCTTTGATAATGGAATTCAGGCGTTTGATAATGTCGTCCGTGGGGCTCTTCAGTTTGTCGTGATACTTGTCTATGAGCTCCTCAGGCGTCTTCGCCTTGTCCGAGAGGACTGAGCCGAGAACTCCCAAACCGCCCTGGGTGTAAAAGAGGTACCAGAGGTTGGAGACATGGGTGTAATAAATTCCCCTGCTCCGTTTGAGGGTGAGACCCGATTCAAATTTCAATTCGACATCATAGAACCCTTCTTTTTTACAGGGGGGCGGAACAAAGGAGACACTCTCTTCCGCCTTGATATTATAGACCACAAAAGTGATCCCAAGCAGATTGCGATCAATGGGTACTTTGACAGCAGCGCCCTTTGTGATTACCGGAACCGTCTCACCACAGATTTTCACGGCACGGGCTGCCGCCGCGCTATATTTTTCGTTGCCCATGGTTCGAAGATCCAGGGAAACCGGATCTTCGGATGGCGAGATGACAAACTCGGGCGTCAGAGTAGTTATCCCGGGATCATCAAGGCGGGCAGACTCCTTTGAGACCATGAAGGAAAGATCCATTCCCGCGGCTTTAAAGGAAAAAATAGCCAGCGAGGAGAGCACCAGGATAATCGCGGCACCGACAAAAACCCATTTGAGCGCGAAATTGGACCCAATTGTTTCTGCCATAACCTCCATCTCGTCGCCGAGCGGCAGCACTTTGCCGCATTCGGTGCAAAACGGAATCTGGCCCGTATTGAGGTGTTCACAGTAAGGACATTTTATCCTGCTCATATCGAAATCTCCATACTCCCTGAGGAGGGACTTTTCATTTTATCTGGGCTAAATTTATGAAATTTCCCCACCTTTAGTCAAGGTATTAAATCCTCTGTGTGCATTTCAATAATTGCTAGCCATAATACACTGTAATTATTTGTCATTTTTGCGCCCATCGGTTCAATGGCCGTGGGATTTATTCCCCGGAGGTTTCAGGAACCTCGAAGTTGGAAAAGAAATCTGCTAGTAATAGATATCTTTGCTCCTGCTGGTGGTAGAGGCTCATGTTCAAAGTAATTCTTTTTTTCATGCCACTCCTTGTTATTTTTTTGTTTGCGGTATTCCCGCGAGGCCCGATAAATTTACCCTGTTCCAGTGGCACCACGGGCAGAAAAACTGCTCACACAAACGGGTCTTCGTCAACAGCCTATCTGCCTTCTGGCCGAATGAAACCTTTGAAGCAATACAAGAAAGAGGCATCACTGAAGGCATGGAGAGAGTATCTTCCCAAAAAAAAGGCATTCAAGCTTTACGTCAAATTGAAAGATTATCAGTTTTCATTGGGGAAGTGGGTTTCCATAAAAGGGCTGGTCTCGGGTGGCCTGACCGTTATCGTAAAAAACACAAAATTCAGTGATTACACGTCTCTGCTTCCGAGTCTCCTCTCGGCTGAGGGGAACCTCACCTTCAAGCGGTTGGAGATTCCCTTTTACGGGGCAATCCACAATATCAAGATCACCCTTTACCCATCCCCTTCAGGCGAAACCCTGTTTCACGGATCACTGGGCAGCACTCTGATGCTGTCCGGGCAAGTGGCAAGTGGCAAACTCAAAGGGAAGGCTGTCTTTCGGGGCGTTGATCTTGCCGGTCGCCTTCCGGCCCCCTGGTCCCGGCTCATCAGCGCCAAAGCCAACGGTCGTGTTGATTTTTCTCTGGAACCCAAATTGCGCAGCGCCATCTCTCTGGACAGCATGTTGGCGGTGCTGAGTAAAAGGGGTCGCAATGGGGAATACCTTGTGCTTCGAAACAAGGGTCCTGTTGAGCTGCAGTACTTCGGTGGAAAAATAGCCATGAAACGGGGCATCTTCACCCTGGGGAGCAGCATATTGCGGCTCAAGGGATTCGCCACAAAAAAGCAAGTGGCATTCTCTTTCCACGGAACGGGAGACATCGCCACCCTCTCCCCCTGGATACCGGGACCGGTCTCGCGTTTCAGGGGTCCCTTCGTGTTTGACGGCAGCGTCAAAGGTTCTTATAAAAATCC
>JAHJLU010000661.1 GCA_018821745.1 Myxococcota bacterium
AGACGGCAAACGACGGGCTGCGCGTGGTCATCGGGCTGGGAAGCTGCGGCATCGCCGCGGGCGCCCAGGACGTCAAAGACGCCATCGCCGGCGCCCTGACGGCCCACGGGGTGAAGGCCTCCCTGGAGGAGACGGGCTGCAACGGCGCCTGCCACCGGGAGCCCATCGTGGAGGTGTACCAGGGCGGGACCCACTGGACCTACGGTGGCGTCACGGTGGCCCAGGCCGAAGAGATCGTCGAAAAGCACCTGAAGGGCGGCGCCCCCATCGAGGAGTGGACCTTTCAGAAGGGCGCAATCGCGGGCGAGGTGGAGGCTTTCTTCTCCAAGCAAAAGCGGATCGCCCTGGGCAACTGTGGCGTCATCGACCCCGAGAAGATCGAGGACTATCTGGCCCAGGACGGCTACACGGCCCTCACCAAGGCCTTGGCGGACAACGACCGCGATCAGGTCATCGCCGAGATGCTCGCGTCGGGCCTGCGGGGCCGGGGCGGCGGCGGCTTCCCCACCGGCTTGAAATGGAAGTTCACCAAGGGCGCCGTCGGGGATCAGAAGTACATCATCTGCAACGCCGACGAGGGCGACCCCGGCGCGTTCATGGATCGCTCCATCCTGGAGGGAGACCCCCACGCGGTGCTCGAAGGCATGGCCATCGCCGGCTTCGCCACGGGCGCCACCGCGGCCTACGTCTACTGCCGGGCCGAATATCCCCTGGCCATCAAGCGCCTCAACAACGCCATCGCCCAGGCCAAGGAGAAAAACCTCCTTGGAAAGAACATCCTTGGCAGTGATTTCTCATTTGATATTAAAGTTAAAGAGGGCGCAGGCGCCTTCGTGTGCGGAGAAGAGACCGCCCTCATGGCCTCCATTGAAGGCATGAGGGGCATGCCCCGCCCGCGGCCGCCCTTCCCGGCCCAGTCAGGCCTCTGGGGACACCCCACCAACATCAATAATGTGGAGACCTTCGCCAATATCCCCTGGATCATGGTCAACGGCGCCTCCTCCTACGCCAGCGTGGGCACTGAAAAGTCCAAGGGCTCCAAAGTTTTCGCCCTGGCCGGCCGTATCCAGCGCGGCGGCTTGGCTGAAGTCCCCATGGGCATCACCATCCGCGAGATCGTCAACGACGTGGCCGGTGGCTCCTCCTCGGGGCTCCCCATCAAGGCCGTTCAAATGGGCGGTCCCTCGGGCGGCTGCATCCCCGCGTCCCTCTTCGACACCCGCATCGACTACGACGAAGTCAACAAGACCGGCGCCATTATGGGATCCGGCGGCCTCGTTGTCATGGACGAGACCACCTGCATGGTGGACGTTGCCCGCTTCTTCCTGAGCTTCACCCGCCTGGAGTCCTGCGGCAAATGCACTTTCTGCCGCATTGGGACCACCAGAATGCTGGAAATCCTTGAAAAAATCTGCGCCGGAGACGCCACCATGGACGATCTCGATGTCCTGGCTGATCTCTCCGAGAAGATCAAAAAGACCAGCCTCTGCGGGCTCGGTCAGACAGCACCGAACCCTGTCCTGACCACCCTGAAATATTTCCGGCACGAATACGAAGCCCACATCAAGGACAAGAAATGTCCGGCGGGTGTCTGCAAAGCTCTCACCATTTTTCATATCAGTCCCGAGAAGTGCACGGGCTGCTCCGTCTGCGCCATCAACTGCTCCGTTAAGGCCATTTCCGGGGAGCGGGGTGTCAAGGGCAGCTACTCCATCGACGAGGAAAAGTGCACCAAATGTGGTGTGTGTAGAGACGTGTGTAAATTCCAGGCTGTATACACAGACTGACTCCAAGGCAAAACGAGGTGAGCCGTGGAAAAGAAACTGAATGTAATCATTGATGGTAAAAATGTAGAGTGCACCGAGGGCATGACCGTGCTCCAGGCTGCCCAGTCCATCGGGATCGAGATCCCCACCTTCTGCTACATCAAGCGGATGAAGCCCTTCGCTTCCTGCTTCATGTGCGTGGTGCGCGTGGTAGGCGGCCGTGACAATCTGGTCCCCTCCTGCTCGACTCCCGTCTTCGAGGGCATGAAGATCGAGACCAACACCGAGGAGATCCGGGAAGCCCGTAAATCTGCGCTGGAGTTGATGTTCTCCGATCATATCGGGGACTGTTTCGCGCCCTGCCACACGGAGTGCCCCACGGGGATCGATATCCCCGGGTTTATTTCGGCCCTCAATAAAAACATGAACGAGAAGGCAATCTCCGTTATCAAGGAGAGCCTCCCCATCCCCGCCTGCCTGGGCCGTGTCTGCCCTGCGCCCTGTGAGTCAGGGTGCCGCAGGAGTCTCGTGGAGGAGCCCATCTCCATTATGTCCCTCAAGCGCTACGCCGCCGACGTGGACATGAAGAAACCCCTCAACGAGCGCTATCTCCCCGAGAAGGCACCCTCCACGGGCAAAAAAGTGGCGGTCGTGGGCGCGGGCCCCGCGGGCCTCTCCGTGGCCTACTTCAGTGAGATCCTCGGCCACCACGCCGTGGTCTTCGAGAAGCATCCGGCACCCGGCGGCATGATCCGCTACGGAATCCCCGCCTACCGGCTTCCCCGTGATGTCATCGACAACGAAGTGGCCGTCATTGAGCGCCTGGGCGCTGAGTTCCACTACAATAAAACCATGGGCAAAGATTTCACCATCCAGGACCTCCGCCGTGACTACGACGCCGTGTTCGTGGGCGTGGGAGCACAGATCGCTTCCGGTATGCGCTGCGAGGGGGAAGAGTCCGAAGGTGTCCTCTCAGCCGTGGAATACCTTGAGCGCGTCAGCAAGGGCGAGCGCGATCTGGTTGGCAACAAGGTGATGATCGTCGGTGGTGGTAACTCCGCCATGGACGCAGCCCGTACCTCTGTCCGCGTGGGCGCCGACACGGTCCTCTACTACCGTCGCACCAGAAAAGAGATGCCCGCCTTCGATTTCGAGATCGACGAGACCGAGGAAGACGGCGTCAAAATGGAATACCTCGCCACGCCGGTGAAGATCGAGCGTGTCGACGGCAAACTCAATGTCACCTGTATCCGCATGGAGCTTGGAGAGCCCGACGCCTCGGGCCGCCGCCGTCCCATCCCCATGGAAGGCTCCGAGCACATGGTCACCGTGGACAATGTCATCGCCGCCATCGGCCAGAAGGTCGGCTCCCTGGGTCTTGAAAACTCGGGGCTCGACCTCTCCAAGTGGGGCACCATCGAGGTCAATCCCAAGACCATGCAGACCAACCTCCCCATGGTGTTCAGCGGCGGCGACGCCGTCCTGGGTCCCGACATCGCAGTGCGCGCCTCGGGCATGGGCAAACTGGCCGCCATCTCCATGGACCAGTACCTCCGCGGTGAGAAAGTCACGGGCTCCCGGGAACTCTTCCAGGTAACTGTTGGTGCCCTGGACTCCATCCCCGAAGTGCTCTACGCCAAGTACGAAGAGCAGGCCCGGGTGAAGATGAACCATCTGCCCCCCTCCGATGCCACGACCAGCTTCTCTGAAGTGGCCACAGGCCTCACCGCCCAGCAGATCGCCGACGAGACCGATCGCTGCATGGAGTGCGGATGCCGCGGCGCCGACAGCTGCAAGCTCCGTGAATTCGGCGACGTCTTCAAGCCCGACTCCAAGACCTACACGGGCGTTCAGCGGGAAATCTTCACCGACGACTCCCACCCCGACATCGTCTTTGAAGGTGCCAAGTGCATCACCTGCGGCAACTGCGTGCGCATCTGTGAAGAAGACAAAAAATGCTACGCCCTGGCCTTTGAGAACCGCGGCATGGACACAGTCATCCGTCCTCCGCTCCTCAAAAAACTGGTGGATACGGCATGTGACGGCTGCGGCAAGTGCGTCGACGACTGCCCCACGGGTGCCCTCTCGTACAAGACCGCCAACGTCTGGACCGACCTCATCCGTAAACTCAAGTAACCACCGCTCCCCTCCGCTCAATACCCGCAACCCTCCCCCATCGCTCCATGCCTACTGTGTCGCCTCGGGTTTTCCCTTTGTTCCTGAGGAGATGAGTTGATGCATTGCATGCAACGAGGCAAGGAGGGTGGACTATTTTTTACTCACCTTGACGTTCTCACAGAGCGCCTGGAGTTTTTTGGAGAGGGCTATACGCTTGCCACGACTCCAGGCAGTGCACTGCAGCATCTGTGGCATCCCTTTGATGTAGTGAAACACGGTCACTTCAAGGGGTTCGTCTTTGGTTACATCGTCTTTTCGCTTGATTGTCATGGTCCACACGCCGTCACGGAGCTTTTTGGGCGCCACAACTTTGACCCCCACGTGGCCGCCTTCCATCTCGAGACGGCTCGTGAAGTATTTGTCTATCTCCTTGTCGATCCCCCCTTTTGCGCATTCCATGCACATGCGGGTTGAGAACTGAATATGTGCCATACCAACCCCGTCTTCTGTGAGCAAAAACATGGGGTAGCCGGGCATGCTCTCGTTTTTTTTCCACCTGGGCACCTGGCCGGTTACCGTATAAGGTGCCATGTCGAGGGTTACTGAAGTGGTCTCGAGTTTGTAACTTTCACCACCCCCCTTCTTTTTACAGGACGTCAGCACGAAAAGGGTGCAGAGCAGTACAACAGTCATTACAAATCTCATAATTTCCTCCACTTGTTTCAGCCCTCGCGGACTATTTTGGTTCAGTCAGTTGCATAATAGACCACTCAACGGAAAATGTACGTAACTTTTTTCCAGGCTCCTTTGCCTTTTTGCCCGTTCGCCAACGGAGAATTGTCTCGGGTGGCAAATTGCATTATAGTTGCCCGGTGGGAGGTTCTTCATGAGCTACGGTCTTCAATCGGTCACCTGCCCCGCTTGCGGCGGCACCAACGAGGTCATCCCCGGCAACACCCGCGTGGAGTGTGATTTCTGCGGAAAACCCATCGTCATAAACACCGACGGGAAGGGAGTCGAGGCTCCATCACCGGAGCGCTTCGCGCCACCCGCGCAGGGAACCTCTCCCTCCAAACCCAAAAGCCCCGGAAAGCCTCGACCGCAGGACCCCAATGATGTGCCACCCCAGGCTAAAGCCCTGCCCCGTCGCGCCGAGTCCCCAAAGCCCGCCACACCCTCCAACTGGACACAGCGCCCCGCCCCCAGGCCGACCTTCGTTTCCACCCCCGGCGCCGCCGACAAGGCCGCCACCAAGGCCCTCTCCATCGCCCTGGCGGTTGCCCTGCTGGTGGGGGGGGCGGTCTTCAGCACCTACCTTCGTCAATCCTCCGCTCCCCGAAACACCAGGCGTGATCGGATATCACGCCAAAGAGCGCGCATGAATCGCCAGATCGCCGAGAACATCCGGCAACTGAAGTTGAACACACGGGTGCGCCAGCCCGTCATTCCGCCCATTCTTGCGAACCCTTCGCTGGCACTTAAGGGAAGCGGGGGCACCCGGAAATCCCTGAGCACCTTCGCCACCTTTCAGGCCGCCACGGGGTTCCACCTCGCACCCCCCGTCATGAAGATCGTGAAAAAGTTTCTCGCCTCCCACCGGTTTGCCTCCCGGGGAACCCCGCGGGCGTCCGTTAAAATCCTGCTGCTCATCCCCTATACGAGCCAGGGCGTTGTCAAGTACCGTTACAGCATCAAGCGCACCCTCGCAGGCCTCAGCCGAAAATCAAAGAACAGCCTGCAGACCTTCTACATCCCCGTACCACGCAGCAATACCCCAGACGCCCCCGAGGTCGAGGCGCTCCTGGAGGCCTACGCCCAGAAAGGAACCCTTGGGTATTTTGCGCTCCACGACAAGCTCCTGGCTCAATCATCCTGGCGCTCAAAGCCCCAGAAGCAGCTGCCAAGGCTTGCCAAGAGACTGGGCTTTGATGACGCCCGGATGAAGATGGTCCTCACCACCCGCACCCACGCTGCGACGGTCCGGGCAATAGCAAATTTCACCACCAACCTGGGCTTCAAGAAGGACGAAGCGATAGTTATCATCGGTGACTGGGCCTACGGCGAAAAAGTAACCCCCCGCCTCAGGGAGGCCATCGATCACCACCTTCATACCAGCCCCGCAAAGCCAAAATGAGCTCCCGGGCAATGCCGCCCACATCACCTTTTTGCCACGCACACCAACGAACCGGCGCTTTCTCCCCGGGACACTTCATGAGAGTGATCACAGGGGCTGCCCGATGCCGGGTAAAACCTGAAAGCCTTTCTTGACAATGGGGACACGGGTGGGGATACTGAGCGCCGAAATATTACTGTGTGGATTCCATAACCTGTCACCTGTTCCCCCTGTTCGATGAAAAGGACGCGACCATGACCGACAAATTACGAACAATCCTCAGCGATTCAAAAAGTGCCCGCTGGGCGGCGCTGCTGATCATCTCCTTCACCATGTTCGCCGGCTACTACCTGGCCGATGTCATGGCTCCCCTGCAGGGGCTGGTGCGTAACCAACTCACCTGGTCAGACACGGAATACGGCTTCTTCACCAGCGCCTACGGCTGGTTCAATGTCTTCCTCTTTCTGCTGATCATCGGCGGTATCATCCTCGACAAGTTTGGCATCCGTATCACTGGGTTGGGCGCCGCCATCGTCATGGTAACAGGGACCGCCATCAAGTACTGGGCCATCTCCACCACCAGCCTCAACGGGCAGGTGGTGTCCCTCCCCATTTTGGGAACCTGGAAGGCACAGGTGATGATTGCGGCCCTGGGGTATGCTATCTTCGGGGTCGGCGTCGAAATTGCCGGCATCACGGCCTCAAAGGCCATTGTGAAGTGGTTTAAGGGCAAGGAGATGGCCCTGGCCATGGGGATGCAGCTCAGCGTCGCCCGCCTGGGGACCGCTCTTGCCCTCTCCACCTCCCTCCCCATTGCCCGTGCCTCGGGCCACGTCTCCACCCCCATCCTCCTGTGCCTCATCATGCTCTGCATCGGCGTCCTCGCCTTCTCCATCTATATCATTATGGACAAGAAGCTCGACGCCTCCATCGTCAAAGCCAACGCCGCCAGTGATGATGAGCCCGATGAAGAAGAGAAGTTCAAACTCAGCGACATCTTCAAGATCCTCGGAAACCGCGGCTGGTGGTATATCGCCCTTCTGTGCGTCCTCTTCTACTCGGCGGTCTTCCCCTTTCTGAAATACGCCACGGAGCTCATGATCCAGAAGTTCGGCGTCAACGCTGACTGGGCCGGCACTCTGCCGGGGCTGCTCCCCTTTGGCACCATCTTCTTCACGCCCTTCTTCGGAGGCATCTACGACAAGGTAGGCAAAGGCGCCACCATCATGATCATCGGCGCCTTTATCATCACGGCGGTGCATGTCCTGTTCGCCATCCCCTTCCTCAATCACTATTCCATCGCCATCGCCCTCATGGTCCTGCTGGGTATCGGGTTCTCCCTGGTTCCTTCTGCCATGTGGCCCTCGGTGCCCAAGATCATCCCCGACCGCCAGCTTGGCACCGCCTTCTCGTTGATCTTCTGGGTCCAGAACTGGGGCCTCATGGGCGTCCCCGCCCTCATCGGCTGGGTCCTCGACAAGTACTGCATCACGGGCACCAAAACTGTTGGCGGACAGGTGGTGAACACATACAACTACACCATCCCCATGATGATCTTCACGGGGTTCGGCCTCATGGCCATCGTCCTGGGGTTCCTGTTGAAACTGGAAGATAAGAAGAAGGGCTACGGCCTGCAGCTCCCCAACATTAAAAAAGAAACAGTCTGACGGGAGCGATTCTCCACCGCACTCTCCGATTCTTCCCCCCGACAAACACCATATAAACAAAACATCTGAACAAAAAAGGGGTTCTCAGGTGGAGAGCCACCGGCAGCGCTCCCACAGGGAGTTGAACTCCTGCTGGAAGGCCTCAATAGCCTGGGGAGCGTCGGTGACGATGAAATTTTCACTGTTCTGGGTGGCGGCCCCCACGGTCCAGTTGTAGGAACCGGTGATCAGGGTGCGACTGTCGATGATGGCAAACTTGTGGTGCATAATGGCTTCCCCCGAGTTTACCTTCATGAAGACGCCGTTCTTTTCAAGGTAGCGGATGTCGCTCCCGTTGGCATCCACCTTGTCGAGGTCGGTGATGACGCGCACCTTCACGCGGGTCCGTTTGGCATTGAGGATGGCTGTCCCCACATCCCGGTCGGTGATAGTGTACACGCAGATGTCCAGAGTGCTGCGTGCCCGCGGGAGAAGCGTCACCAGTTGCTCACGGCACTCGTGGCCGAAGTAGGCATCAACGTTGGGCTGCTGCAGGGAGTGCTGCGCCTCGGAGACTGCTGTAACCAACTGGTTGAGCCAGATCAGGGCGTCCCCCAGGGGGATCCCCCGTGTGACCCGCTCCTCAACCGCGACAAAGGCCTCATCCAGCAGAACCTTGAGCTCCGCCGCGTTCCCCTTGAGCTGCCCGATGACCGAGGAAAGATCGGGGCCGGCCTCCTTGTGGGCGAGATGTGCCTGTAGATCCATCTCGAGCACCTTCACCAGTTCACGTCGTTTCATGGCAGTCATTCATCTCCCGTTTCTCAAGGAGTATGCTGCCACAGCAGGCCATTCAACGCAAAGGAGATTTTAGGGGGTCGTGTTCATCCGGATGAGAAACGCGTCTTCTTCGCCCGGTATCTTGATGATAAAGCAAATGAATGAATTCAGTTATGATAAGTTGGAGTATCACCTCACCGACTCCATCAGTTATCGGGCTTTTTGTGAGATAGGGATTGGTGATCAAGCTCCAACGTGCTCTACTTTGCAACGGGATCTATCCGCCATCTCCGCCGGTGACCCTGGAAAAGATCAATCGCTGCATCCTCAAAGCCGCAAATAATAAGGGGATGGAGAATGGACGGTCGAGGAGGTTTGATGCGAAGAATGTCGCTTCAAATATCCACTATCCATCCGATTCATCACTGCTGTGGGATTCTGTGAGAGTGCTGTGCAGGATTACTCAGAAGGCCAAGAAACACTATGGCATCAAGGTTTGCAAGCACACAAGAACAGCAAAGAAATACTCACTGGGTATTAAAAACGCCAAGAATGGTAAGCAGCGAAAGATAATTTATCGCACCCTGGTGCGGCTCACCAATGAGGTGATCAAAGAATCAGAATTGGCCGGCACTGAGTTGGAAAAAGTCATCGGAGATCCCTATGCAAAGGGAGAGGTGCGTCCAGATGGCTGATTTTTGACCTCATTATAATTACGAGAGGCTAAAAATGGTAGTAGCCAAGGACCAAAGAACTGAATTCCGCAACCTCAGAATGCAGTTCGATACTTGACGAAAACCGAAAAATGCGCTTTGTAGTTCTTATGATCCAGTAATGCCTATTTTTTTACAATAAGGAGAACCCATGAACGTTCTAAAGTATTCTGCAATTATCAGTTTGATTTTGCTTATGTTTGGTTCCTGTGATGACTCGTCTGGATCAGGAAATAACACCAACAATACCAACAACACTAACAACACAAACAACACAAACTCCTGCACACCGGAGTGCGATGCGAATGCCACTTGTGAAGAGGCAGATGGCGCACCTACCTGTGTCTGTAATATGGGCTATTCAGGTGACGGCATCACCTGTGCTGATATCGATGAATGTACCGAAGGTACCGACGATTGCGATGTCAACGCTACTTGTACAAACACTGACGGCTCCTATGAGTGTGCTTGCAATGACGGGTACAACAGTGATGGTACCGCGTGCGTCGATATAGACGAGTGTGCCGAGGGACTCGACAACTGCGACATCAACGCCACCTGTGCCAACACGGACGGTAATTTCACCTGTACCTGCAACGAACCCTATGTGGGTGACGGGATCACATGCGTGGAGCCAACAGATTGCACGAGCGACCCAACTATTTGCGGCGAAAACGCCACATGCACTGATATGGGTGCTCAATCGATCTGCCTGTGTAATGACGGCTATACCGGCGACGGGCTTGTGTGCACGGACATTGATGAGTGTGATTTAGGGACGGACAACTGCGACATCAACGCTACCTGTGCCAACACGCCCGGCAGTTTTACCTGCACCTGCCCCACGGGGTACGCCGACACCAACGGCAACGGCACCCTCTGTACGGACTACGACGAGTGCGCCGGTGAAGGCGCTGGAAATAACTGTGATGCCCTCGCTACCTGCGCTAACACTGAGGGTGGATACACCTGCAGTTGCCCCTCTGGTTACGCCGACACCAACGGCGACGGCAGCCTCTGCACGGACTACGACGAGTGCGCTGGTGAGGGTACCGGCAACAACTGCGATGCCGCTGCACTTTGCCTTAACACCCCTGGCGGTTTCACGTGCTCCTGTTTTGCGGGCTACGAGGACACCAACGGCGACGGAACTCTTTGTACGGACTACGACGAGTGCGCCGGCGAGGGCACCGGATATACGTGTGACGCGCTTGCTACCTGCGCCAACACTGCCGGCGGGTACACCTGCACCTGCCCCTCCGGATACGCTGACACCAACGGCGACGGCACCCTCTGCACAGACTACGACGAGTGCGCCGGTGAAGGCCCCGGAAACACGTGTGACGCGCTTGCCACCTGCGCCAACACTGCCGGCGGGTACACCTGCACCTGCCCCTCCGGGTATGCTGACACCAACGGCGACGGCACCCTCTGCACAGACTACGATGAATGCGCCGGTGAAGGCCCCGGAAACACGTGTGACGCGCTTGCCACCTGCGCCAACACTGCCGGCGGG
>JAHJLU010000662.1 GCA_018821745.1 Myxococcota bacterium
CTCCTTCTCCCTGATTCTTGTCCCCGAAGTGGTCTCCAGCCAGAAGATCCAGTATGTCCTCGAGGAGGGCGCCGATTTTGGTGCCATCCTTGATCTTCGCGAGGCTGACGGGATCCTCGATGGGATGGTCACTCCCCAGATCTGCTGCGGGTCCGATTGCCAGGAGGGATCTCCCTTTGCCCTCTCGGTGGGGATCGGGCCGGTTAAACAGGTGGTCCAATTGATGTTCCAGGATTCCTATGTGGCAGCACTTTCCCGCTTCGGGTTGCAGGGCGCGCAGATAAAAGTCCAGGATCAGATGGTTTGGGTGATCAACGAGATCTACCAGGGTATCAACGTGGAAATCCGAACCCAGGCGGTGACGGACTATGCCCTCTATTCCATTGTGGAAGTACACGGGTTTGATCCCAACAACCTGGGTCTTATGGGGTACGACAATACGGTGGGTAAAGATGTAGGAAACCTGCGTCTTTACGATACGTTGGGGGGCGTTAATTCCCACACACAGCAAGACGGATATCCGGGCTATGGCGGTGTTTTTCTGGAGTCATATTTTGGATTTTCCGAGAATCCCCCGGAAGGGATCTCCTCCATTGATCTTGCCTCGGGATTATTTGATCTCATTTTTGATCCCCTGCGTCCTGATCGGGGGGGGACTCCCGTGAGCGCAGCAGAGGTCTCGGGGATCACTCCCGTGGAGGATCTCACCGTGTGCCTCTCCTCTCCAAAGAGCAGATCCATGGAGGTCGCCTGCGCCGTGACGGTAATTGCCAACCTTGTGGGGAGCACTATTGCCCACGAGCTGGGCCACTCTTTCGGTCTGGCAGAGCCGGGATCCCAGGATATTTTTCATAACTTGGGTGACAGGAGCTTTAGGCTCATGGACTCCGGTGGGTCACGGCCCTTTGAAGAGAGGACGGGTCTTTCCGGTCAGGGGATAGAGATGTTTTGTATTTCCAATTATCAGTATCTGAGGAGTATCATGCCCGATCCTGCCCACTCCGAGGATGGTCTCCAGCGGCCAGGGTGCTGAAACTCTCCCATGATACGCCTTCTCTTTTTAATCAGTCTGGTGAGTATGGGGTGTTCAGAAAGCTCAAAACCTTCCCGTGCGGCGGCTTCCCGTGAGTATCCATCTTCTGAACATATTGAAAATATAACAAAATATTTACTTAAGGGTGATCCCTCAGAGCCATGGGTGTTTTATAACCGGACGAATCGTCAACTCCCCGACGGCGTAAAAAGGCATACGGTTTACGCATTCATCCGTAAGCAAAAAGGTGAATCCCTGTTGGTAGTGGGTAAAAACAAGTACCCCAGGGGCAAGTCTCCTATGGTCACCATGCAAAAACTGCAGGGTATCCTGGATGAAATTTATGTTGTAAGACTCGGCGCCGGTGTGGAGAATCACCTGCTTCTCTCCAAGACCCACTTCAACAAGGAAGGAACGGTCTACTCCGTCACCACATTTTGGGATCTGAGAGCTGCAAAACTAAAATCACTATGGTCCATCTCTTCTTCCTACGACCCGGAATACCGGGAGACTTACAATCCTCCGGAGTTCCATTACTGGGACAATAATGACGACGGGATCCGCGAAATTATCCTCACCAACAGTTGGCCCGACAAAAAAAAGCCGCCCCGCTGGAAAGATCGGTGGGCAGTGTTTCGATGGCATCTGAAGGAGCGGGTTATTGTCCCCGTGAGGGGGCTGCTTCTGAGTAAATACAAGGAACAAAATCCACTATGGATCTCCTTTGCTGCCGTGGAGGCGGGAATGCAGCGCAAGGAGCGGCTGGCACGTCTGCTCCTGCGTTCCCATGCCATCTGTGACAGTACCAACTCCATGGTGTCCAAGCTCATGTTCAAAAAATGGAAGGTCATTGATTCCCCAAGAATTGTCGAGAGGCAGGCCCACTTTGCCAGGGTCTCCATGGAGGTCAAGGGGGATAAAATACCCTACCGGATTGTATTCGAGTTAAGTGGTGAGAGGGATGTGGAGATCGAGAAGTGGCTGATTTGTCACATCTCCCTGTTTAAAAAGAAGAAAAATCTTTGAGAGGGGACGCTGGAGTGAAAACGCGCCGGATGTATCCGCCCTCTATCTCCCCGCCCGGTGGCTGAGAGCGGGAAGCTACAGAGGCTGGGAATAGGAAAGAATGATCTGCACCGCCGCCACTTCCCCTTCCATGACAATGGGTACCGTCCAGCAGGTGGTAGGGGTCTCGTCCAGGAGAACGGTTCTGCTGGTTACCTTCACCAGCTCGAAGGCATCCTGAATATCGCTGAGCAGCAGGGGCACCGAGAAAGCAAGAGGGCTCTTCCCAAAGTAATCCCACTCTTTTTCATTCCCCAGAAGATGACTGGCGGTCTCATTTTTGAACAGGATCCGTCCGGTCTTGCTGATGAGCAGGCGGGGCAGGGGATCGGAATCGATCATCGCCAGTTTGAGATTTTGGAGGTAGTGGGAAAAATGGGAGACCGTGGACGAAGGTTTCGGATGGAATTCAATTTTCTCACTCACTTCGTCATCGGCAAGCGCCGACTCATTGGAGAAATGTTTCAGGACCAGCTGTGCCAGGGTTTCAGCACGGCGCTGGGGTTTAAAAGAGAGGAGTCCTCTCAGTATTTTGATCAATTCTTCCGAGGTAGTCGCTTTTTCACGGGGAATTGCCAGTGATCCATTGTTCCGAAAAGAGGGGAGCTTCCCGAAGGTGATCTCGAAAAGGAGGACCCCCAGCGCGAAGTGATCAAGTGCCGGCCCCGGTTGTTTTCCGGCAAAGATCTCCGGTGCCAGATATTCGGGTGTGAGGTCGAGATCCATCCAGTCTTTTAGACGCCGTTTCGGTAAAAAATCCATTAACTTGACGGTGAATGATTCGCCATCCACGGACAAAAAGAGGTTTTCGGGTTTGATATCACCGTGGAGCATCCCCATCCCGTGAATGTAATCAATGACCATGGCCAATTGGGAGCCTATGGCCAGGATGGTCTTCTCGGGAAGTGTCTCTTTTCCCTTGAGGCGGCTGGAGAGGGAAGAACCCCGCAGATATTCCATGACCTGAAATGGGCCCCACTGGGTGTCTTCGCCACAATCAAGTGTTTTCACCAGGTTCGGGTGTTCCAGCCCGAGACACAGGGTGGACCCGGCGAGGAAGTGTCGCTTTTCTTCATCGAAGGTGCCCGCCTTGCTATCGAGGAGGATTTTTATGGCCACTGAACCGCCATTGTCGTCCTCGCCTTTGAACACTGCCCCCCGTGCGCCTGTGTTGACCAACTGCAGCAGGGTGTATTTTGTGCCTATGCGAGGATTTTTTTTCAAGAGGCTGGAAAAGTGAGTCATAATCGAAAGGGGCCGCTCTTGGGATGTTACTTCAGCGCACCAACGGGAGTCGCCATGGTTTTTCTTCTGATGCAGCAATAATGGGTTCGGGACCTTCCCCTGTCATCTGAGGAGAGGGGGAGCCTGAGACAAAAGTAATCGTATTCATTGAAGAATGCAAGGACTCTTTTCCTGTGGCGGGCCCCGGGAGGAGAAAAACCGATGGTCGCAATACCAGGAGAGCAGAGGATGTGTGGTTTTTGGGCGCGTAAAGAAGCCCAGGAGGCCTGTTTTAGATGACCTGGTTTATAAAATTTACCCGGCCTGACCTTTTTTCGGGCGATGGTCTTGTCCATGAGGCCGAAGGTGTCAATGGCGCGTCCGATGCGGCTTTCATAAGAGATCGCTCCGGCCCCTCCCACCGCCATGGACATGTGGGTGATCGAGCTCGGAAAAATTCTCCTGAGCTCTCTCCCGACTTTGATTCTGTCGGAGACGTAATGAACCATGCCCCTGACAGACTCCATACCCAGTTGTCTTTTCTCATAGCGGATGCTGGCGCGCTCGAAGACGAGGGATCGGTAAAGGAGGAGACCCCCGCTGGAGAGGCACAGTAACAGTGCGACCAGGCCGGGTATTCTCAGGTTCTTTGTTCGCCTGGCGACCATGAGGAAGAAGCCACCTGCGGAGCAGGCCAGGAGGAGGGCGAGAAGTGGCAGCACGGGGACAAAAAACCGGAGCATAGCCATGAAATCTCCCCCGGTGGAGAGAATATATACGAACCAGGTGATGGTAAGCGTGAGAAGAAGGCTCAGTTCCCACTTCAGTCGTGGAAGGATTATGGCGAGACCCGTGAGGATGGGTACAAAATACACCAGTGAATAGGTTTTGATGAATCCATGTATGTAGGATAGGCCGTGGAGACGCAAGAAAGAGGAAGGGATACCCCAAACCTTAGCGTAGTAGGTATTTGGGAGGAGCTCTCCATAATAATACCATCGGAAGAGAAACAGGGAACCGGTCAGGAGGACCAGGAACGCGACGCCATCGGTGAAGGGAAGGAGGGTCTTGATGGTCTTGTTTTTCCAACATGATCTCAGGATGTCCGCACCGAGCCAGCCCATTGCGATCAGGACAAAGAGTGCCCCCTCCGGGCGTGTGATGGCGGTCAAGCCCCACAGGAGGCCTGCAGCCACAGGGGTTTTGTTCAGAGTAGCCCTCAGGGAAAGTGCAAACAGGGCGGTGAAGCACATTGTCTCAAGGCCACCGGCTGTCCATGTTGTGTATGGTGCCCACAGAATCAGGAATATAGGGGCAGAAAATGCAATGAAATCCGTGAATCTGGTCCCTGACACAGGGTATGGGGTGAGGGTACCGTTTCTCAGAAGATCCCGGGTGATCAAATATGTTGTCCCCAGGGTTATCAGTGAGGCCACTGCGGACAGTATGAGCGCCGAGATTGACAGATTGATCTGCAAAAGGGCCATCAGGGAGAGGAGCAACGTCCAGGAGAAGTTGGAAAACCCCTCAACAGCCTCGCCAGGATTATAGGTCAGTTGTCCATGCTCGGCCAGGTTCTGCGCATAGCGAAAGGAAATGAAGGCATCGTCGCAAACGAAAAAGCTTGTGTGGAGGGTATGGAGGAGCCCAAGAAAAAAAATACCAAGAAGAATAATCAATCCGGTGAGTTGTCTTTTTGTATGTTGTTGTATTCCCATGGGGATGGTCAGAGTGAGCAGACGCGATTACGCCCGGATCGCTTTGCCTCATAGAGGGCCTTGTCGGCAAATTCAATCATCTGGAGGGGAGTGAGCGCCTTGTGGTAGGGGATGGAGCACAGGCCGAAGCTGGCCGTGATATTGAGGGAGAGCTCGTCGAATTCAAAGGGGCGGTCAGAGATGATACGCCTCATGCGTTCAGCCATAAGCAGCCCGTTTTCATGGGAAATCCCCCTGGCTATAATGGCAAACTCCTCGCCGCCATACCGTGCAAAGACGTCTTCCGAGCGAATTGCCGTGTGCATGCGTTTGGTGAGTTCAATCAGCACTGCATCTCCCGCCAGGTGGCCATAGGTGTCGTTGACATTCTTGAAGAGATCAAGATCGATGATGAGCAGGCTAAGGGGAAACTTGTGGCGCAAAGAGTAGGAATATTCTGAGTTGAAGCGTTCTGTGAAATATCTTTTATTGTAGGCAGTTGTCAATCCGTCGCGGAGTGCGCTCTCGAACATCTGCTTCTGAAAGTTCTCCTCGATGGAGTCGTGGTAGGTGAACTTGAGGATGGTTGTGGTCCCGATCTGGATTTTGTCGCCGTCTTCGAGCAACCGCCGATTGATGGTCTCACCATTGACGAAGGTGCCATTTGTGCTGTTGAGATCCTCGAGCATGATCTCACCGCCAGCCAGGTTATGGAGTCTGCAATGTCCCCTCGAGACACCCTCCTCAAGAATAGGGATGGTGTTCTCATGACTTCTGCCAATGGTAATTTCCGGTGCTTTCAGGCGATACATCTGCCCGGCGTTGGCGCCGGCTATAACGATGAGGCACGCAAAAGATTTGTCCTTCGCTTTGGTTGTACTCATTGATATAATTTGGGTGTTTTCGTCAGTCACTGTAACCTCCGGGTTGGATTCCCATTCAGACTTCTGCCCATACTACCATACTATCCTTTAAAAGCATACCTATTCACTACGATGAAAAGTATCACGATTTTTACTCTTTAACAGGTCAAAAAGCCGAAAATTATTTTCTGGTTGGAGAGAAGCAGGGAAAAAAAAAGAGATCCCCCCGGTGCTAATTATTGCTATTAAGGAAATTTTTACCCTGCCTGCAACCTCCGGTGTTGGGTACGGTCCCCAATATTTTGGAGGCCTTGTGTTGTATTTGTTTGTTATATTAATTGTTTATCCCTATTGGAAGGGGATGTGAATTTTTGAAAAAAAAGAGCATAAAGTGCTTGCCCACGGAAAGAAAGTCACTATAATCCGATTCCGCTGAGGGAATTGAACTTAAATGCTTGACAAGTTCATTTCTCTCATCTATAAAGCTGACTCACGCGCCCGTTTGTCAGCGTTGCTGCTGGCGTAGCTCAATTGGTAGAGCAGCTGATTTGTAATCAGCAGGTTGCGGGTTCAAGTCCCTTCGCCAGCTCCGCCCGGAGTTGGTTCGGGCGACTCTGGTGGGGTTCCCGAGTGGCCAAAGGGAGCAGACTGTAAATCTGCCGTCGAAGACTTCGGTGGTTCGAATCCACCCCCCACCACTCAAATGGCCTATAGGGCCATCCCTTGCGGGAATAGCTCAGTTGGCAGAGCATCAGCCTTCCAAGCTGAGGGCCGCGGGTTCGACCCCCGTTTCCCGCTCAGAGACAGGTATACTTACTTGCTCACGTAGCTCAGACGGTAGAGCACCTCCTTGGTAAGGAGGAGGTCATCGGTTCGAATCCGATCGTGAGCTCTAGTATTCCGTTTATCAAATTTGGCCGATTGGCCCAAATGGAGGATATAGCATTATGGCTAAAGAAAAATTTGTAAGAGACAAGCCTCACGTAAACATTGGCACCATCGGCCACATTGACCATGGTAAAACCACACTCACCGCCGCTATCACGCGGTACCTCGCTTCCAAAGGGTTTGCGAAGTTCGTCCCCTTCGATGAAATCGACAAAGCTCCCGAAGAGAGAGAGCGTGGTATCACCATCAACACCGCTCATGTCGAATATCAGACCGTTAATCGTCATTATGCGCACGTGGACTGCCCCGGTCACGCTGACTACATCAAAAACATGATCACCGGCGCCGCCCAGATGGACGGGTCGATTCTTGTTGTGTCCGCTCCCGATGGCCCCATGCCCCAGACCAGAGAGCACGTGCTCCTCTCCCGTCAGGTCAACGTTCCTTATCTGGTAGTTTTCCTTAATAAAACTGACCAGATGGATGCAGAAGATGCAGAACTCATTGATCTCGTTGAGATGGAAGTTCGTGAACTCCTCAGCGCCTACAGTTTCCCCGGAGACGATCTTCCCGTGGTGAGAGGTTCCGCACTGAAAGCGCTCGAAGGCGACGTAACCGGTCCCTCCAACGAGTGTATTCAGGAGCTCATGGATGCCTGTGATAATTTCGTTCCAGAGCCCGAGCGCCAGATCGACAAGCCCTTCCTTATGCCCATCGAAGACGTGTTCACCATTACTGGTCGTGGCACGGTCGTCACCGGTCGTATGGAGCGCGGTATTGTTCGCACAGGCGATCCCGTAGAGATCATCGGCATCAAGGATACCACCAAGACAACCTGTACTGGTGTTGAGATGTTCCGCAAGATCCTTGACGAAGGCAGAGCCGGCGACAACGTTGGTCTCCTCCTCCGCGGCGTGAAGCGTGACGAAGTCGAGCGTGGCCAGGTTATTGCCAAGCCCGGTTCCATCACTCCACACACCAAATTCGGTGCTGAAGTGTACGTCCTGAAAAAAGAAGAAGGTGGCCGTCACAAGCCCTTCAGAGAAGGCTATCGTCCCCAGTTCTATTTCAGAACCACCGATGTTACCGGTATTATCTCCCTCCCCGAAGGAGTGGAAATGGTGCTTCCTGGTGACAACATCGAGATGACCGTTAACCTGATTGTCCCCATCGCTGCTGAAAAAGGTCTCCGCTTCGCTATTCGTGAAGGCGGCCGTACCGTTGGCTCCGGCGTTGTTGCCAATATCATTGAATAAACGCTGAGGTGGCAAAATGGGTAACCGCATTATCATCACCCTAGAATGCAAAGATTGTAAAAACCGGAACTATACCACAACCAAAAACAAGCGGATTACCCCCGGCAAACTGGAATTCAACAAGTACTGCCGATTTTGTAAAAAGCATACCTCTCACAAAGAGACCAAGTAATCCACTTGTTCTGCCTGCGATCCCTCGAGGGATCATCTGACTCTCCGTCACCATCCCGAAAAAACGAAATTTTTGCATCCATCAATCTCGTTGCTGCAGGATGTTGACAAAAAAATAAAGTAGGAGTAGATTTCTGCTCCTGCGTAGGGCAGTAGCTCTAATTGGTAGAGCGGCGGTCTCCAAAACCGCATGTTGGGGGTTCGAGTCCCTCCTGCCCTGCTGACCGATTATGGTCGTGAGGTAAAATATGGGCAATCGTAAGTACGTGCATCTTGTGTTCATGGTAGGGGCTCTGATTCTTTCGTGGATTCTCATTCAGTTTGTACAACTGGTGTGGACTTACGGATTCGTTCAGAAGCTGCTTGGGCACCCACACGAGCTTTACAGCCGTATAGCCGGTATTGTTCTCGGTGCGGGCTTTGTTGGGTATTACTGGTCGCGCCCCACTTCCTTCGATAAGGTGGGCACGATCGTGAATGAATTATCCAGGGTCACGTGGCCTACAAAACAGGAAACAACCAGCGCAACCTACATTGTTATTATCACTGTCTTTATTTCTGCGGTGATAATGGGCGTGTTTGATTGGTGGTGGTCCTGGTTTACTGATTTCCTCTTATCAGTCTAAGGAGTGATCCCATGGCGATGAAATGGTATGTGCTTCATACCTTTGTGCAGGCAGAAGAAGCGGTGAAAGCCTCTTTGATGGAAGTTATTGCTGCAAAAAACATGGGGCATCTTTTTGGCGAAATTCTCATTCCCACAGAGCGGGTTATCGACATTAAAAATGGAGAGAAGCGCACCTCCTCGCGGAAGATTTTCTCCGGATATATGCTCATGGAGATGGAAATGTGTGACGAGGCATGGCATCTGGTGAAGTCCATCCCGAAGGTGACGGGATTTCTCGGAGGAAAAGTGCCCGCGCCGCTTCCCAAGCATGAAGTCGAAGCCATAAAAGCACAGGTGTTCGAGGGAACAACCAAACCGAAACCCAAAGTTCAGTTCGTCGAGGGTGAAATTGTAAGAGTGACCAGTGGTCCCTTCAGCAATTTCCAGGGAAGTGTGGAAGAGGTAAAGCCCGACAAACAGAAACTGCGGGTGCTCGTTTCCATCTTTGGCCGTGCCACCCCGGTTGAGCTCGATTTTACTCAAGTTGAAAAAACTTGATTTTCTCCCTTGATCTATTGTGTCAAATGGAGTAATTATAGCAGTCATTTTGACGCAGTTGGCTGATATAGCTTCCAACTGACTGAATTTAAAGACCTTTTTAGAAATGGTGTTCTTATGAAAAAAGTAATCGGACAGATCAAGCTCCAGTTACAGGCCGGCAAAGCAACCCCAGCACCCCCTGTGGGCCCTGCTCTTGGACAGCACGGTGTGAATATTCCGGAATTCTGCAAAAGCTTCAATGCTAAAACCTCTGGACAAGAGGGCATGATTATTCCTGTAGTTATCACCGTATTTGCGGACCGGTCTTTCACCTTCATCACAAAAACCCCTCCTGCAGCCGTTTTGCTCCTCAAGAGCGCCGGTCTCAAGAGTGGCAGTGGTGAACCCAACAAGCGGAAGGTGGCAAAAATCTCTCGTGATCAAGTGAGAGAAATTGCCACACTGAAGCTTCCCGACCTCAATACCACGGATATCGAGGCTGCAATGAGAACGGTCATGGGGACTGCCCGTTCCATGGGCATTGATATCAAATAAGCACTTTTATTAACTACCACCACTGAAGCTTTACAGTTGGTGGGAGGCTTAACAGCCGAAATGGAGAAGCTATGCCTAAAAGAGGAAAGAAGTATCTTGAAGCAATGAAGTTAGTTGACCGGCTTCAGCGATACTCTCTCGACGAAGCAGTCGATTTGGTTCCTAAGGTATCCTACTCGAATTTCGATCAGACGGTGGATCTGGCCGTTAAACTGGGGGTTAACCCCCGGCACGCCGACCAGATGATCCGTTCTTCGGTTGTACTCCCCCACGGCACAGGCAAGACAGTGAGAGTCCTGGTTTTCGCTAAAGGCGAAAAAGCACAGGAAGCTCAAGACGCCGGTGCCGACTTTGTCGGAGCAGAAGACCTCGTGGATAAGATCCAGGCTGAGAACTGGCTCGATTTTGATAAAACCATCGCCACCCCTGATATGATGAGGGTGGTTGGTAAAATCGGCCGAATTCTTGGTACGAGAGGCCTGATGCCTAACCCCAAAGTGGGTACAGTCACATTCGATGTAGGACAAACCGTTCGCGAACTAAAGGGCGGCAGAATCGAGTTTAGAGTAGAGAAGGCCGGTATTATACATGTTCCGGTCGGGAAGATCTCGTTTGGTCCCCAGAAAATCAAAGAGAACGTCCTGGCTGTCATCGAAATTCTGCAGAAACTGCGTCCTTCGACCGCCAAGGGAACTTACTTTAAAAGTATTTCCCTTTCACCCACCATGGGTCCCGGCTTAAAGCTCGATGTGTCCCAGGTGCTCGCAGAACTGGTTGCGTAAAGGGAGGACACAATGAATCGTTTGCAGAAAGAACAGCAGATTTCCTATCTGAAAAACGTTGTTGACGAAGCCCCATCCCTGGTCTTCATCGATTTTTCCGGTGTAAACGTCGAAGAAGTTACCAAGATTCGCGACGAGTTCAGAGCGGCTAACTGTGAGTACAAGGTCATTAAAAACACCCTGCTCTCCAAGGTCGTGAAAGACACCAGGGCGGAAGTGGTTGATAAACTGCTTTTCGGTCCTATCGCCATCGCTTTTTCCCGTGAGGAACCCTCGGTGGCCGCGCGTATTGCACTCAAGCAAGCCAAGGATTTCAAAAATTTTACAATCCGGGGCGGCTACATAGAAGGAAAACTTCTCGATGAAGACGGTGTTCAGAGTCTTTCGAAGTTGCCTTCTAAAGATGAACTCAGAAGCACGTTGCTCGCAACGATGCTGGCGGTACCCCAGGGCATGCTCAGACTCATGCTTGCGGCTCCCCAGCGCATGCTGATGGTTTTGGACGCAAAAAAACGACAGATGGAAGAATAACCGATACAGGAACAACAGGATTTAAACTTTCAAGATTATCTTGATTTATTGGAGGATAAAATGGCAGTAACTAAAGAGCAAGTAATCGATTTCCTTAGCACAATGACCGTTATGGACATGGCTAACCTGGTCAAAGAACTCGAAGAGAAGTGGGGCGTTGAAGCCGCTCCTGCAGTTGTAGCCGGTATGGGCGGCGGTGCCGCTCCCGCAGCAGCTGTTGAGGAAAAAGAAGAGCAGACCGAATTTGACGTGGTCATCACCGAAGTTGGCGAAAAGAAAATTGAAGTTATTAAAGTGATCCGCGCTCTCACCTCTGTTGGCCTCAAAGAAGCCAAAGACCTCGCCGCCAATGGCCAGGTTGTCAAAGCAGGAGTTTCCAAGGAAGACGCAAAAACAAGTGCTGAGCAACTCACAGCTGCTGGTGCTACCGTAGAGGTTAAGTAATCTCTTGGTAGTCGGTTTTCCGATCTTGGAAAAGGCTGCTCAAAACTTTCCTGGTACTGAGTAGCCATAACAGCCGAATTTTAAAAAGAAAATATCCGGCGCTGGAAAAGTGTATTCCAGCGTCGGTATTTTTATTTTTACTCCTAGGAGTTGCCCATGTCCTCTCTCATTCAAAGGAATACCCGTTTCCGGCGAAGCTTTGGCAAGATCGATTGCCCCGTTTCCATTCCCAACCTTATTGCCTTCCAGAAAGAATCTTATGAAACGCTTCTTCAGTCCAATATTCATCCCGACGACAGGCGTGATGTAGGTCTCCAGAGTGTCTTCAATTCGATCTTTCCCATCACCGACTATCAGGGACTTTACTCACTGGAGTTTGTGAAGTTCAACATAGAGAAGCCCAAATATGACGTGGACGAGTGCCGCCAGCGCGGTCTCACCTATGAAGCCATTATCCGCGTCACCATAAGGCTGATTATCTGGGATAAACCCCAAAGTGATGATGAAGATGTAAATGAGGAAGAACGGGAAATCAGGGATTTCAAAGAAGAAGAGGTCTTTTTTGGAACAATTCCTCTTATCACTGATCAGGGCACCTTCATGATTAACGGGGTGGAGAGGGTTGTCGTCAGTCAGCTCCATCGCAGCCCCGGTGTTTTCTTTGATCATGATAAGGGAAAAGGACACTCTTCCAAGAAGCTCCTTTACTCCGCCCGTATCATTCCC
>JAHJLU010000663.1 GCA_018821745.1 Myxococcota bacterium
ATCTACATCGAGGTAGTCCACGCTGTTTTTGCTGATGCCTGTGTTGTCATAACAGGTGCTGATCGCCTCCCTGTAGGAGCGCTCCGAAGGGGAGAGGAGGTGGGCGGGAACACTGGAACTGAAAGAAATCCCCGGGAGCTCCGCCAGGATGGGCATATCGAGCTCCTTTGCCTTTTTATAGCTCGTGAGCACCTGAATCGCCGCACCCTCTCCCATGATGTAGCCGCTTGCCCTGCGGTCAAAGGGGTGGCACTCGCCCTCGGAGAGCAGCGAGAGGCGCTTGAAGGCGATCATGGCGGCCGGATAGAGGTTTGCGTCGACCCCTCCCGTGATGGCGAAGTCATACTCCCCTGCCCTGATTCCCCTGACGGCGAGGTCAATGGCCACCGTGGAAGAGGCGCATGAGGCGTCCACCACAAAGTTGGGACCGTTGCAGTTGAAGGTGTTGGCTATTCTCCCCGTGACGATGTTGGAGAGGAGCCCGGGAGTCGTGTCTTCGGTGTTCTGATTGTAGCGGGCCTGCAGCCGCGCCACCAGGGCGTCCCTGACCGCATCTCTGGTCTTGTCGCTCAGTCTCAGGGTATCCATGATCCGTGCCACAAAGGGGATGCGCACCCGCAAGACGTTCTCCACCGAATACTCCCCGGAGATTGTCCCCAGGATGACGGCGGCGGTGTTGCCCTCGACGAGGTGGGGTGCCAGTCCCGCCTGGGTGATGGCCTGTTTCGCGGCGCTCAGCCCAAAGAGCTGGGCGCGGTCGATGGACCTGGCCACGGTGGGAGGGATGCGGTACTTCGCGTTGTCAAAAACAAAATCATTGACGAGCCCCGCCTTCACCATGGGGATACGGTACCCGCTCTCCTCGCTCTGGGCGGCGTAGGCTGCGTTGTTGAACCGGCTCACGGGGATGGCCGCTGAGGTCTGGCTGGAGCCCTCGGTGAGGCATTCCCAGAATTTCTCGGCGTCCTGCGCGCCGGGAAGCACCGTGCCCACGCCCACAACAACCACACGGTCCCCGTGGGGATCGTAGGCCGGATCCGTGAAGATACGCCGCTCAACGGGGACATAGGACGGGGTAAACTCCTCAATAACCGCGTGGTAGTTGATGCCCCCGAACCCGAAAGAGCTCACCGCCGCCCGGCGCGGGCGCCCCGGTGCGCTTTTCCACTCAGCGGTGTCCTTGATAATGTAGACCGATGAACCCTCCAGACTGTGGCGCGGGCTCAACTTCTCAAACCCGCCGTTGCCGGGAAGCGCCTTGTTCTGGATGGCTTTTATCGCCTTCACCATACCCGCGATTCCAGCACCACCGAGCAGATGCCCTATCTGTGACTTTATGGAGCTCACTCCCACGGGGCTTTCACTCCTGTATACATCCACTATGGTGGCGAGCTCCGCCTGATCCCCGATGACGGTTGAGGTGCCGTGTGCCTCAATGTAATCCACATCATCGAAGGTGACAGGGGTCTTCATTTTCGCAAAACAGCGGCGCAGAGCCTGGGCCTGACCCTGGGGCTTGGGCGCCGCAATTGCCTTCCCCTTGCCGTCGGAGCTGGAACCAACCGCCTTGATCACGCTCAGGATCTCGTCCTTGTCCCGCAGGGCGTCCCGCATTCGCTTGAGCACGATAACGCCGGCCCCTTCACCGAGGACAAAGCCGTCGGAGCGCTCATCAAAGGGGAAGGACCCCCTGGCAGAGAGGGCTCCCATCTTGCAAAAACCCACGAAGGGCTCCGGGGCGAGGTTGGTGTTGACTCCCCCGGTGATCACCAGATCGCTGTTGCCCGAGAGGAGCTCCTTGATACCGCAGTCAATGGCGGCGAAGGAGGTGGCGCAGGCCGCATCCACCACATAGTTGACTCCCGTGATACCCATGTGATGCGCAATTCGCGACGCCTCAATATTGAGAACACTGCCGTGGACCGGATCATGACCGTGATGCCCGTTCTCGAGCCCAAGGCGCAGCTCCTCAAGCACATGCTGCTGCTCCTTGGGTGTCAGGGTCTGGAACGCCTCCATGGCCTCCAGATGGGATTTTAGCTCCGGGTAATAGTATTTGAGGTGGAGATCATTCCCCAGCTCATTGCCCAGACAGGTGCCAATGATGACCGCGGTGGTGGAACCCTGGAGGGGCGCCATTTTCCCGTCTTCAGAAAGGTAGCCCGTGGAGGCCATGGCCTGATAGGCGGTCTCCAGGATCATCTGCTGGCTGCGGGAGATTTTTCCCGCCTTCTCGGGCGTATACCCGTACCGCCCGGCGTTGAACGCGAACGCCTCCACGTGGCCGGCGATCTTTGTGTAGCTCTTGTCCATGGCCTTTTTGTCTTCGCTGAAATAGAGCTCCTGATCAAACCGGTGGGCGGGCATCTCCCCAATGGAATACCGCCCGGAGACGATGTTCTCCCAGAGCTCCTCGGGGTTTTGCGCGTCGGGGAGGATACACCCCATGCCGATGATGGCGATCTCGTCGTTGATGGTGTTCTCCCTGGACGAGAGAATCTCCAGGGCATTGAGGTTCTCGCTGAGCCCCTCTTTGTTCCCCATGAACCGCTGGTGAACCGCCTCGATGGTCACTGCTTCACGGTCAAAGACAATCGCATCGCCCGTGAGGAAGTTCCCCTTTTCGAAATGTTCTTCCTCGTTGAAGCGGATCAGTTCGCAGGTTCCATCCTCTTTCACGGCGTTGAAATCGGGCATATACCCCTTGGCGCCGATGAGGAGCGAGCCGATGTTCCGCTCCTCAAAGAGCTGCTTTCGCTCGGAGAGGGGAATTTTTTCCGTGATTAACCGCACCTCGTCTTCCATCATGGATCGGGAGAGGGGCGAGACGGCGGTGCGTGAGGCCAACCCCACGGTACGCCCGATAACAATGGTCTCCGAGCGCTTCAGCAGCACCTCCTGATAGAGTCCCGTGATGGCCCCGGTGGAGACAATCTCCCCGGTGAAGAGATAGGGGGTGCCCACCTGGATACCGACCTTCATCCCCCGCTTCGCCAGCAGGGATCCGACTCCCGAGATGAACCAGGAGGCGTGTCTCGTCGCGATTCCCCCGGCAAAGAGCACACTCTGGCCAAAAAGCGCCTCGTCCGACTGGCCCAGCAGCTGTTCCATGGCCATCTCCCACAGCGCAAGACTGGTGAGGCTCCCCACATGG
>JAHJLU010000664.1 GCA_018821745.1 Myxococcota bacterium
CCGCCGTGAACCGTCAAGGGTGTCCATGCTGGAGCGGAGCTGGGCGACCGAGTCATAGATTGCCAGCACCTCAGTTATGGATTTCTTGAGGTGGTCGGGGAGGTCCGTGGATTTGATGAGGAGCTTCAGCATGTTCCGGGCCTTGTAGTAATAGAGGCCGTAGACACGCCGGACGGGGGTGGTCTCCTTGATGGTGAAGGAAGATTTCCCCGTGGTCACCTTTACGGGCACATAGTAGACGCTCTTCTCGAAGATGAACGTCTTGGCGTTGTGGGGTTTCCAGTTGGTGCGGATGTTTCGGCGCACATACATGGTAAACTCTTTGCCCGACCGGTTCTCCACCGTATAGACAAATTTATTGACCTGACGCTCTTCAAAGTTGACACGGCCCTGGTAAATGGAGATGAGGCGCTCGCCTTCGTTCTCGTATTTGGTGGTCAGATTGACAATCACCTTGCCTTCACGGGCGTAGGGGACAAAGGCCGTGGCGTTCTTCTCGACAACGCCGCCGATGGCCTCACCCACGAACTGTCCGCTGCGGTAAATGGCCACGGGGCCGCGCTCGAGGACAAAGCCCGAGGTGTTCTTGTATTTTACGGCGCGGTAGGGGACGCGGTCATAGTTCTCGGTGATGTAGTAGAGGACGTCGGCGCCCTGGACATCTTTGTTGATGAGGGAGACCAGTGAGGAGGAGCGGTCGGGGATGGTGACGCGGCCCGCAACGTCGTAACGGAAGAGGGAGCCCACCTGGGCACCGGAGACCAGGTTTCGGTAGCTTCGCTTCATGCTCTCATAGGTGACCTGGTTTTTATACACATAGGAAGAATCCTTGTCTCTGGATGCACGCTCGGCCATCCCGCCTAAACCCCTGCTCATCCTGCGGCGACTGTAGGATCGATAGGCTTTTTTGGGACTGGGCCTGTTGTAATACCGGGAGGCAGAAGAGGGTTTTGATTCGTCAGCCTTGGGGGTGTTTTCTTCATTGACCGAGGCCGTGGCATCATGAACCGTGGGGGGGGCTTCCGCCATGCGATTCTCCGGGGGTGT
The DNA here is from genome assembly GCA_018821745.1 of Myxococcota bacterium. GTDB lineage: Bacteria > Myxococcota_A > Polyangia > HGW-17 > HGW-17 > SZUA-580. Next base: position 1,048 of record JAHJLU010000664.1, read on the forward strand.
CAGGTCCGGGCGACCCACGCGATGGGGGGTGTAGAGATCGTATTTGAAGGCAAGGGGCGTCCCCGCCGTGAGGCTCAGGAACACGTTGGACCAGTCATCGCCCGAGAGATTGTCCACCACGGACCAGCCCTGGAGGAGAATGTTCTTGCCGTCCTCGGGGATAACGAGCCGGTAGGCGGGCTTCCAGATGGGCATCTCCACCACGTAGCTCACGGTGAGGTCGTGGTTTCCACCCCTGCTCAGGTGGATGGTGAGGTTAATGGGCTTCCAGGTCCCCTTGTTCAGGGAGACATCCAGCGCCTTCTCCAGGCCAACCGTAAGGGTCTTGTCCATGACCTTGAGGGAGGTGATGGCCGAGAGGCTCACCACGGTGAGGGTGCGGCCCTTGCCAAGGAGGGTGAGGCGGTAGTTGGGTTTCTTGAAGGTCCCCAGATTCTCCACACCCACAATGCGGCCCGAGTAGGTGGCACCGCTGGTCTCTACCCTGGCTTGGGCGCCGCGGAAGGCGTGGATGATGGCGAGGATGCCACCGGAGTCCCGCACCTGGGGAGGGAGCTCACTCATCTTCACCATGCTGCTCTTCTCCACGGGGAGCGTGATATTCACAGCATATCCACCCTTGCGATCCACGACGGTGAGGGATTTCAGAATATCCTTCACCTGGTCGTGGCGGATGCGCAGGTTCAAGAGTGAGCCCTTGACCGTCCCGGAACGTTCGATATAGCCGATTCCGTTGCGGTAGAGCACCACGCGGGTAATCGGCAGCTCGCTCTGGACCAGCCGTGAGGGGAGCGTGCCCCCCTCGGAGTTGTTGGTACACGCCGTGGCCAGCACCGCAAGAACAGCTAAAACTACTATGGATTTCATTATTGGCTCCTTTCAGGATTGTTTCAACTACAGATGCATGAATCATATAACTGGTCAGGGAGTAATTCTCCCGTAATTGCAGTTGCATCCGGGAATAAGGGCCCGGGAGTAGCAGCAGCGCGGCAGTCGGCGCTTTATAATGGGGGGCATAATGGCCCGGGTCAGGGGCACGCGACGACGGACAATGGCACGGGAGACTATGGCGCTGGGATCTCTGGCGGGCCCGGTGGGGGTCACACTCTTTTTGGCCACGACCACCCTTGCCTTCTCCTTGGGGAGCGGAGGACGCTGTGAAGAGGAGGCTCCGTCACTGCGGGAGGGCGGCAACGAGGGAGAGGTGGAGTCGCTCTTGCTGGTCTGGGCGCTGCACGACACAAGACCCCCGAGCACAAAGGTGGAGATGACCGAGGCGGCGCGAAGCTGCGCCCTTAGGTGGTTGTGGGGGAACTGCACCGCGAAGGCCGCCATGGATCGTGACCGCTGGGTGAGCGCGAGGGCGTAGCAGCCCCGGGTGGTGTGGCCGTCGGCGGCAGTGAAGGACCCCACCATGGCGTCGAGCTCCCGGCGGTTTTCCACAACATCGTTCCACAGGGCATCCAGGGAGCGGTGGGGAAATCGGCCCTGTGTCTGGGAGAGGGGCAGCATCATACATCCCCGAAGCTGCCCGGAGCTGGTGATTCCCCCAACCAAGTCACCGGCGCCGCAGCCCGAGAACCGGGAGATGCCGCTGCCCTCGCCCGCGTATCGCAGGTTCTCTATGGCGCCGCCGTAGCCGATATTGTCGCCGATGACCAGCTCCCGGTGGCGTCGCTTGAGAGAGAACAGGTCCCGG
>JAHJLU010000665.1 GCA_018821745.1 Myxococcota bacterium
GATGATGACGGCGATGGCCTTTACGACTGTGAAGACCCCGATTGTTACAGCCACCCCGCCTGCGCCCTCACCCCCGAAGATTGCTACAACGGGATCGACGACGACGGCGACGGCGCCATTGACTGCGATGACTCTGACTGCCGCTGGGAGCCCTGGTGTCTCCCCGAAGAAGATTGCTACAACGGAATCGACGACGATTTTGACGGCGCCGTTGACTGCGATGACCCCGACTGCCAGTGGGAACCCCACTGTATCCCGGAGGAAATCTGCGGGAACAACCTCGACGACGATTTTGACGGCCGTGTGGACTGCGATGATCCCGACTGCGCCACGGATCCCCTGTGCATGCTGACTGAAGACTGTGAGAACGGCATCGACGATAACGGCAACGGGCTGGCCGACTGCAACGACCCCGCGTGCTTCTTCGTTCCCCACTGCCTCAATCCCGAGGTGTGCAACAACGGAATCGACGATGACTCCGACGGCGACATCGACTGTGAGGACCTGGACTGCCAGTACGACCACACCTGCACCGGCGAGGAGTGCAACCCCGTGACCAACACGGGCTGTTTCGATCCCGAGGCGTGCTACCTCAATGTCTCCACCTTCGAGGGATACTGCCGCTCTCCCGTAGGCACCGTCTCCAACGGCGGAGCCTGCACCACCACCACCCAGTGTGAGCCGGGTCTTGCCTGTGTGGTCGGCTCACCCTTTAATCGCTGCCGCCCCTTGTGCCATGCGGGCAGCACCCTCGAGTGCGCCCCCGATGAGTCCTGCATTCCCGTGGGTGATTACGGCATCTGCCTGTAGCGCCACTTCCCCCTTCCCACGAGTGTCATGTCCCCCATTTACGATATCTCCATTCCTCTGAACGATAAAACCCTTGTGTATCCTGGGGATCCGCCCTTTGTACGCGAGCGGACAAGCGACCTTGAGCAGGGCGCCCCCTTTAACTTCTCCCACATCTCCTGCGGACTCCACACGGGGACCCATCTGGATATGCCCGCCCACTTTATCAGGGAGGGGGACACCGCGCTGGACATTGACATCTCCCGATGGATCCTCCCGGCCCTGGTGGTCAACACGGGAGAGGCACGGGAGATTACCGCGGAGCTCATTGCCTCCATCCTCATGGAGCCCGGGGATGCCCTGCTCTTTCAGACACGGAACTCAAAGCGGGGGCTGCTCCGTGGCACCACAGTCCCCGATGACTATACTGCCCTCACCCCCGAAGCCGCCAGGCTGTGTGTGGAGCTAAAGTGCTCCCTGGTAGGGATTGACTGGCTCACCGTAGATCTAGCCGGAGATCAGGAATATGGAGCCCACAGGAGCCTGCTGGGTGCCCGGATCCCCATTCTCGAATGCATTGACCTGTCGGGCGTTCCCGTGGGGCGCTACACTCTGGTTGCGCTGCCACTCCCACTGGAGGGCGCCGAGGCTTCTCTCTCCCGGGCCATCCTCCTCTCCCCCGCCTCGCTCGCCCTGAATCATCACTCATAATTTAGCTTTGGGGCGGTCCGCTTTGATCGTCACCGGCAAGGGCTTGTTGAACAGATCCCCCGTCAGTGCGAAGGAGAAGGTGATCCGCTTGCCGTGGAGGGTCAACTGGAAGGGGTGCTCACTAAAAAGCGTCCTGATCTGTACCCGGGCGATTTGGGCCGCCTGGGAGGCATCTTTCCCGTTCGAGAACTGGAAAACCCCCCGGAGCATGGGCTGGGCATGAATTCCGAAGATGCGGACCGTCACGGCCATGGGCAGGACTCCCCCCAGAAGCGGGACCCACAGCGACTCCTTTCCGGGAATGGAGGGCGGCAATTTCCAGTAGAGCAGGAGCATCTCGTTGTCCGTGGCGTCGGGAATAAATCCCACCTCCTTGAGCAGAGAGCCCGAGAGCCCCGTCAGCGCGGGGGGGGTCTCCCCACGGTGGAGCAGAGTGTCAGTGCGTGAGGAGAGGATCCACGGACCGGGCGGCTCCACTTTCTCCTTGAGCGACGGGGCTTTTCGGACAAACACCATGTGTCGGACGAGGCGAAACGCTTTCTTGGTTTCAAAGGTCATAAAGCAGGCGTGTTCGCGGACGCAGGGCACCGTCCCCGACAGCCCTGCCAGGGAGAGGAGGCGCTCCACGGAGACTCCCGTGGCCTGAAAAAACCGGGCGGTTGTCAGCATATACCCGTCACGAAGTTGAGAGACCCGATGCAAGGGAAATTGCTTGTCCCAGGCGCCCCCATATCGCTCCACCGTGAGGGGTTTGTTGGGCGATGACGTCTTGAGTTTGACCGTGACAGGTTTGGGCGGCGGAGCCTCAGCGTCATCCTCTGTTTTGAACCGCCGGTACGCCCAGGTCAGAGTGAGGGAGGCGAAAAAGAGGAGCAGGAACACAATCGCTGTTCGCCGCTTCCAGGGCTGCCGGGGGGGAGCCGGCTCATCCACCGCCGCCAAAATCTGGTGGAGCCTCTCGTAGGGGAGAATGCTCTCCCACAGGAGGAGGGCATCGTGATACTCACCATCGACCATGTCCTGGAGGATCTGAACGAACACCGGCACTCCCCGGGCCGTTGATCGGGGTGGCAACAGGCTCTGAAAGATACCCGCCAGATTTCTCAGATCAGCGGCCATGAAGGCTGAGCCGCTCATGGCACCAAAGCGCCCGAGCACGATGCGGTTCTGGGGAGGACCGTCCGAGCCGCTCCCCGAGGAGATGAAGATCTGCTCCTCGGTGATAAAACCGTGGGCAAAGCCAACCCCGTGGGCCATGGACAGTACACGGATGGTCTCACGATACCAGGACCAGAGCAGCTCCACGGAGATATTCTGATATTTCATCCGCCAGGCCGCCAGGGGGATCATCTCCGTGATGGTTTTTTCCTCGATGAGCACCCGATCCCCGTGCATGGCGAAAGAAGCCATGGAGGCGTCTATCTCCAGCATGCGGGAGAAGCGCTCCATACAATTTCCACCGGCGCTCACCGCGTTCCCCGCCACCCGATATCGAGCCCCCGTTTCATGGTGCACAAAATAGCAAAATGCGTCATCACCATATTCCCATTTGAGGTGGGGAAGGGATTGGTGCTCATGGGAGCCGGCCGAGGCGAGCGGCATGGAGCAAAAGGAACAGAGGGGAGCGTTCATGGGAGTTGACCCAGATTATGGAGAAGGGGGAAACACACAGCGGAAGCCGATATTTTTTGCCCTGGTCGACGGGGGGACCACCTGGTAGGAGGGGATGAGGTTGTAATACCAGTGGGAGCTGTCTCCCCCACCCTTGACCACCGCCTTGCCAGTGGTACCCAGATGCTCTTTGGCTCCCAGCACCCACTCCGCCACGGAGCTGCTCAGATTTCTTACGCCCCACAGGGAGACATCACTGGACTGCTTGATGGTGCCACACTGAGGACCGCTTCTGCGGAAGCAGGCGTAGGGGATGGACTCGCCCCAGGAAAAGACCAGGAAGTATTCCCCTCCCCGGGCGGCGATCTCCCACTGCTCCTCCGACGGGAGGTCTCCCCCCATTTTCTTGCAGAAGGCGCGGGCTCCCGTGAAAGAGATGTTGACCTTTGGCGCTCCCCCATGGCCGAGGGCACGCTTTGCGTACTCCTTGGCTGAGACCTCGTTGACCATGATGCGAAATGCCGGGAGCTTTCTCCATGATCCAGCACCTGAATCAGCGAGACCCTTTATGCCAGCCTCTTTTTTGAGGCGATCCCCCAAGGGACGCAGAGAGGGGACCCGTCCAAACCACCAGGTCCCGGCGCCTATGGAAGAGAAGCGACCCTGTGTCGCCATATAGTTCTTGGGATACCCGAACCGAAATTCACTGGTAACGGATTTGAACCACAATATTTTTTTAGGAAAAAGGGTCTTTTGGCACTGCTCCACAAGCTTCTTCTCGGGGTCACTGAAGGTGTGGCGATACCGTCTGAGGCGGGCAGAATAAAAGAGCACCAGGCCGCACTCGCGGGACTTCACCGAGGATCCGAAGCTCTCCACCAGGTGTTTGGGAGGAGCGGACCACAGGGTTGTAAGC
>JAHJLU010000666.1 GCA_018821745.1 Myxococcota bacterium
CGCCGTCGGTGTCCACCGCGTCGCAGAACGTGGTACAGTCGGTATCGGCGCAGTCGATGTCACCGTCTTCGTCGTTGTCGATCCCGTCGTCACACAGGGCAGCGGTGTTTTCCTTGGTGCCTTCCTCGGACGAATCATCGTCGCAGGCAAAGGCCCCGAAAAGCAAAAGAGTAAGAGAGAGTAATAGGGATAAAGTTTTCATGATTAATTGTCCTCCTGTATCCCCAGTATGCCTCAGGCTTCTCTGTTTACAAGGCTTTAAATGGCAAAATTGCAAATTCCCGGCGATTCCCGTTGAGAAAAATACCCCGGGCTCGGTTTTGGTGATATGCTCCCCTTGAGAATTTTTCACGAACCCTGAGGTGGCCCCAGATGCGCAAAAGTCTCAGCCTGCTTGTTTCCTTGCTTGTTTTCTGTTCCGGCAGCCCGGCCCGGGCGGATTCGCCCCTCACCTCCGCCGATTTCCACCTGCAGTATCAGCACCCCATGGTGAAAACAGCGAGGAAAGGCACCCTCACCCCAGCGCTCACCTCCTGGCTCCTGCGACCGGGAAAAACGCCCCTCAAGGCGGCGGTGATCAATGCCCTGGGGTGGAGACGCAGACAAAATGCGTCCATTTTTCTCACGGCCCTGGCGGCAAAATACAAAACCACGCCCGGGAACATGCGCATGGCCACCCCCACGGCAGAAGAGCTCTTCGTCCTTGGGTATCTCGCGGCCATGGGTGACTACCAGCGGCTGGGACCCATGGTGAAAAAAGCACCGGGGATACAGGGGAAGAGCGCCCTTGATCTGCTCAAGGAGGCAGTTAAGCGCGACCCAACAGATTTCACCATCGCGCTTATCAATGCTCTGGTCACGGCACAGAGCCAGATGAAGGCCTCCTTTTGCAAGGTGTATGAAACCGTGAACACCGTCCTTGTTGCTTTCCCCTCAGCCAAAAAAAACTTGAAGGAGGATGCGGTTATCGCCATTGTGGCCTACACCAGGCACTACAAAAAGTACTGCCCGAAGTTCAAGAAACGCCCCAACCGCTACAAGGATTTCAACAGCGCCAACCAACTGTTTGCATGGAAGCAGTTCATGGTGGTTGTCTCCTACAAGGGGATCGTGCTGTGGGATCGAAAGACCCTCAAAGCGAGCAGGCTCTTCGCAAAAAAGTACCTGCGGAGTGCTGCGGGGGATGCCACCTCCCTTTGGGCCCTCTCCACGAAGAACGTGGAGCGCTTTGACGGAAAAAAATGGAAAACCCTGGGTGTCAATAACCGTCCGCGCACAATCTCCGTGCGGTGCGGTCACCGCAAACGGAAATGGTGCAAGGTGAAGGAGAAGCTCACCAAGCTCCCCTTTCACTACTCCATGGGGTTCATCCGGGAGTCCAGTTCCACGCCTCCCCTCATCCATGTAAACGGAAGACTCTGGCGCTATCAGCCGGTCCTCAAGCGCTTTATTGAAGAGGCCTCAAACCCTTTCACCAACGCCTCCCACTTTTACCTCCTGGGCGACGAGATGTGGGGCTATGACTACTACCGAGGCATCACCCGCTTTGTCCGCTGGTCAACCCCCGTGGTCTTCCCCCTCAGGAGCACCTCTTTTCGGGGCAAAGCCCTGCGCACATTGGCAATAGATGGTTCAAAGAACATCTGGGCCGTGGCCTACAAAGGGGATCTCTATCGGCTGACGCCGGGGGCAAGTGTTTTTCAGCGCTTTGGCGGTCCTAAAAAAATCATTGGCGTGGCCTTCGACGGAGCCAGGGATCGCATGTGGATGCTGCACCGGGACATGGGCGTCTACCTGTACAAAAAGGGCAGGCGGGCGCGCCACTTCTTCCTCGAAGACCTGGAGTACGCCCGGGATATCCTGCGCGACGCCGAGGGCAGAGTGTGGGTCTCGGGAGGCAATGGTCTGGCGGTGATTGACGACACCACGGGAAAATGGCGCACACGCTATGCAGTGCTGACAAAACGCCCCTGATCCGGCAAAGGAGTGCTCCATGAAAACAACACTGGTCATCTTCCTGAGCCTGACCGCTCTCCTGGGGGCCAGCGCCTGCGATCCCCGCCTTGAGAGCCTCGACGACCAGGTCCGAGTCATCACTCCCTGCGAGCCTCCCACGCGCCACAACCTCAATTTGCCCCCAAAAACCAGGCCCCCCACGGGCACAAAAGCCTTCGTGGGCAAAAACAAAAAAGGCAACCATTACGGTCAGATCCTCTTCGGCCGCTACTCCCATGTGGACATCAGCTTTGGAAAAAAGCCCCCGAGCACTACCACGGTCAGGGGCACCTCCAGCACCCAAAAGGGGAGCATCTACCAGCGGTTCCAGACTAAACGCAAGAACGTATGGCTGACTTTCGGCACCTTCGGGCTTCTCATCTATCTCCTGCTCATCCCGGGCTCGTTTGTAATCGTAATCCTCTGCGCGGTGCTCTTCTACACCTTCATTGAGGGTCGCCGCAGGATGCTGGGGTGGATCTTCGGGTGGCCCGTGCTGCTCATCGCGCCGGTCATACTGTGGGGCGCGGGCTTCTTCGCCGGGTCCAACTACAAGATCGACAACGCCTCAAAGGAGCCGGTGGATGTCTATATCAACGGCCGCTCCTTCGGTAAACTGCCAGGCCGGCACCACCTTGACGTCCGCATTGGGGGATCCAGTGTTGCGGTCGAGATTAAACAGAAGGGGAAAACCCTTGAGAAGCTCGTCCTCTTCCCCGACAAGACGCTCTGGCAGAGCATCAAGCGGGCATACTACGGCCGTGGAAAATTCATCTACAATATCTGCCGCCAGAACAGCTACGGCGCCGGCATCACCCACTACCGAAAACACTGATCCCGCGGTGCATAGATCCAATGCGCAACGACCTGCATAACAGTCAACTCACCGCTCCACTCTCTCCTGCGCCCTCCCCGCTTTCCTGAGCCTCCCGTCGTTCCTGCGCATGCAGGAAACCAGGACTCCCCTCGGAGACCATGTTGTTCTGAAGGCGCACCTCCGGCTAATTATGGGTTTGACTGTTGTCCCCGGGTGTCACGGCTGCGCATTGGATTTCTTGGCTCAGAGCACCAAAGCGTGATACCGTAGTCATGAGCTTTCTCAGCACATGGGAGAGAACAACGGGGTGCCGCCGTATGAGGGCATCATGAGAAGTCAAAGGAGTGTGACATGAAACTCAGAAGCACAGACAAACACGCGAAACCCGACTATCCCCCCTATGAGGGCGGCCGAAACCTGTGGCTGAAGACCCTCGTGGTGGGCGCCTCCATCACGGTGGCGGGGGCCTTTGTCTCCTGCGCCAGGAAGGACGCTGAGTCCACCGACAACAAGGACAAGGCCGCTCCAGGCACCCCCATGCTCCCGGACAAACCCGCCACGCCCCCCATGGATCCCCCCAAGGAAGCCCTGGACACCGACAACGATGGAATCCCCGACGCCCAGGACCTGTGCAAGACTGTCCCCGGCTACAAAAAATGGCACGGGTGCCCGCACTCTCCAACCCGCACCGCCGGAGTACCGCGTCGTATCACTCCCCCGAACCAGATCCAGCTCCCACAGCTCAAGGGCCCTGCCACGAAAACCGCCCCCGGGGCCACCAAAGACAGCGACGGTGACGGCGTCCCCGACGCCAAGGACAAATGCCCCACGGTGAGGGGAGACGACGGCAATGGTTGTCCCATAAGAAAAAAAGGTCTCATCGCCAGCCCAAGGCCCATGAAATAGGACCTCCTGTTCATCTCCAGCATTTTCCCATCCCCTCACGCCACGTAACAACAAATGTCAATTCTTATCAACTCAGTTGCGCAGGAACAACGGGTGAACCGCGAAAACCATGGTGAAACGAGGGGATGATCGCAGCTCCAAGAGCATCGGTGGCATCGGTGCTTCTCGCCAGGCAAAAATTGCCTCCCTGGAAATGAAGGCCATGATCGAGGGCCGTAAATCTTGCGGTACTACCGGGCGGCCGGAGTGAACCGGGCCTCGAGGAGAGAAAAGGCGGGCGTGGGCGTGGCGGTTACCGTCACCGCGGAGCCGTCCAGGGTGATGACGCCGTAGTCGTACTTCCCGGCCCGGTTCTCTTCGGTGAACTCAGCCCAGAACTCGTACTCGCCGGGCTCCACGCCCTGAAGATTCCAGGTGCCGGTCATGGTGCCCTGGTTCATGCGCGATGCCTCCGTCACGGCGTCGGTGACGTCTCCCTGTGAGACCGAGGTCCACTGGCTCAGATAGATTCCGTAAAAGCGCTGGGCAAGATAGAGGGTCTGCACGAAGGTGCCGTCGGGCTTCTGTATCCAGATGACCGCGACGTTGTGGGGTCCGTAGGAGCCGTTGTAGCCGACGGTCACCGCCGTCACCTCCAGGGTCCCAAAGAGGGTGGCCCCGCTGTTGGTGTTGTTGGTGGTATTGGTATTATTGTTGGTGTTGCTGTTGTTGGCGGCGCCGTCATCGACGCAGGCCACGACGCTCAGGAGCGTCATCACAATAAGGGAGAGGGTTGCAAGAGCTCTCATGGGCACCTCCGGGGGGGTATGAGGTTCTCTTCACAGTATACCCGATAATTCGGAAAGACAACACCTAATTAAACCAAAAATATGGCCCGGAGCACCCTGTCCAGCGATATTTTTTCGCCTAAATGCCCCTAAAAGCTCACGGAAGACACTTGGGGGCTCTTTTCACCCCTCCCCCGCTGTATCAATAAGCCCCCCTCCCCCGAGGAGGCCCTGGATGCACCCCCACGGGCCGCCCACGGGCATTTTTTTAGCCGGGTCCAGTGCTTAATTACAATAGTTATATCATACCATTACAAGATACCAACCCCCGGAAAACCCAAGGGGTTCTTGCGGTGCGGACCCTTCCCCGGGGTAGCGAAAATTTCCCAGCCGTGGCATAGTAGCCCTGAGGAGCCCTGGGGCCCTCCCGAGGTGACAATGGGCAGCGTGACCGACAACTTCAATAAGGGCAGATGCCGCATCGAGAACGGGATCTTCTTCGCCAACGACGAATATATCGAGATCCTCTCCACCCGGGGAGTATACCTGTGCGCCAACTCTGGCAAGGTTAAGTACCTCATGCGGCAGGATAAAGCGGCGTGGTTTGACCTCACCGAACTCCATCGCGCCCGGGAGGGGGACCTCAGCGTGGTGTGCGGCGGCGGGAGCTACGAGGGTGAAGGGTTCGTCGCCCTCACCCAGGGAGAGGACCTGCTCTGGATCCTGCACCTTGAGGACAGCGAGGAGTTTACCGCCGTGACCATCTCCAATGGTGTCATCACCGCCACGGCCAATGTTTACCCCCACCACCATGTCCTTCAACTGACGGCGCGCAACCCCCGGGACTTCACCTTCACCGCGTCTGTGCAACCGCCCACCCCCGATGCTTAACAATTTGTTTTGAGATTTTACAGTTCAACCATAGGGGTATGGGAACAGGGCGGGCCGAAAACCCATGGAGCCAGGGATCATTCGGGGGCCTTGTCGCGCTCTTCCACGGCCTTGGCCAGGATGCGCTCCAGTTGCTCTTTTTTGGACTCCCGCTCCTCGGCCAGGTTCTTCTCCACCAGCTCTTCGGTCTTCTCGTCGTAGATGCGCATCCCGTCCACAATGGACTCCATGTTCTTGGTGAGATACAGGGAGGTCTCCGAGGCGATGGTGGCCACGCGGCTCATGCTCTCCTTGAGACTCTCCATGGACTCGGTCATGTTGAGGGAGAGCTCGCCCGCCTCCGCCAGGGTCGCCAGAGAGCTCACGTGCTGGCGCAGCTCATCGAGGACCGTCTGGGCTGCCTCGTAGATGATGGTCATGTTGGAGTGGAGGTTCCCGGAGATCTCCAGGAAGTTGTTGTTCATTTTAATGACCGTCTCGATGCGGTCCTGGGCGTTGTCAAACAGGCGCATCTTCTGGCCGTTCTCCCAGATGAGGCGCTCTACTTCCGCTTTCCCCAGCTCGATGGACCGATACTCTTCGGAGTTGTGATCCTCGATCCCGGCCAGCTCTCTCTCCAGATCTTCCCGGGCTGCCTTGAGACTCAGGACCAGATCCACAAACTCCGTCTTCTTGCGGGCGGCCTCCAGCTGCTTCTGGTGGAGGACCTCCAGGTCAGCCCGCAGATCCCCCATGGTGGTCTCCACCCGCTCCAGGTAGCTGGCCGATTCCCGGCACCTAAGGTCGGCGATCTCCACCTTGGCTTCCAGCAGATCCTTGAGGGGTCGCTGGCGGAAGGGGCGGCCCAGCAGGGGAATACGCGACAGGACACCCTTGAATCCCCTTGATGTGGCGCCCTTCTTACCGGACACCATGGTGCGGAACTCATCCATGAGGCTGCGCTGCTCGGCGATCTCATCGTTCATCTGCTTGGCGAGCTTCACATGCTCCTCTTTGAGGGCCCGAAGATCCTTGACATGGTCCTGGTGACTCTGGCGGTACTGCCCCACCATATTCCCAACAGATTCCCTGCTGTATTTGGATCCGTCATACTCAACCTGCTTGTTTTTTAATTCCTGCACAGTATTCAGCACATCACTCATGGGGCACTCCTTTGGACAAACAATCGACATCGGTTTTCACAGACTATAACCATACCTCGGGGAAAAAGGTAATACAATTTCATCCGCATGGGAAGGGTCCCGGTATTTACATAATTTCGGAGCCCTGCAAAAATGGGCGGGAAAGAGTCGCAAAAACAGGTCAAAAAGTCGCAGGAATGCGCATTTTCAGCTTGTACTATTTTGGGTCCCCATGTTAGGCACCAATCATCGAGAGAGGTTTCACAATGAGCATAGATGTTACTGTAGTGTCTAAAATCATAGAAGAAACGGGAAAAGGCGCAGAAATGGCCATTCCCATCCTCCAAAAAATCCAGGATCACTTCCGGTATCTCCCCATGGAAGCCCTCGAGGAGGTGTGCAGGCATTCAGCTATCACGCCCTCCCAGCTCTATGGTGTAGCCACCTTCTATTCCCAGTTCCGGCTCAAGCCCGTGGGAGAGGTGATCATCAAGGTGTGTCACGGCACCGCCTGCCATGTGGGCCGGGCCGCCACCATCACAGAAGCCCTGGAAGAGGAATTCCAAATCAAAGATGGTGAATCGACCCCAGACATGAAGTTCACCCTCGAATCCGTCGCCTGTGTGGGCTGCTGCAGTTTGGCCCCCGTAGTTGTCATCGGCAAGGACACCTACGGCAAACTGAGTCCTAAAAAAGTGGTGGAAATTGTTAAGGAGTACAGTTGAGAGGGGCTTCCCCCCGCAACTGAAGACTGGAGGTTTTTCATGGCCCAAGCTACGCCCTCACGGCCGAAACTCATTGTAGGTCTTGGAACCTGCGGTATCGCCGCCGGTGCCGAGAAGGTTTACAACCTGTTTAAAAACAAACTTGAAGCCGCAGGCAGTGACGTGGAGCTCTCCATCACCGGCTGCAACGGCATGTGCCACAACGAACCCATCGCGGAGTTCGTGGATGCCCAGGGCAACACCTTCCTCTACGGTGCGCTCTCCGAGAAGAAGGCCGAGCTGGTCTTCGACAAACACATCGTGGGCGGCACTCCCATGGACAAGTTCCTCCTGCACTGTGACGACGACTCCACGGGTCCCGGGAAGTTCAACGCCAAGCAGCGCAAGATAGTCCTGCGCAACTGCGGCGTCATCAACCCCGAGTCCCTCGAGGAGTACCTGGCGGTCAGCGGTTACGAGGGTCTGAAAAAAGCCATGGAGAAGGGTCCCGACTGGATCGTCCAGGAGGTCAAGGACTCTGGTCTGCGTGGCCGCGGCGGCGCCGGTTTTTCCACGGGCATGAAGTGGATGTTTACCCAGAAGGCTGTGGGCGAGAAGAAATACATCATCTGCAACGCCGACGAGGGCGACCCCGGCGCATTTATGGATCGCAGCGTCCTGGAGAGCGACCCCCACTCGGTCCTCGAGGGCATGGCCGTCTGTGCCTTCGCCACAGGTGCTTCCTTCGGTTATATCTACTGCCGCGCCGAATATCCCCTGGCC
>JAHJLU010000667.1 GCA_018821745.1 Myxococcota bacterium
CGGGTTGGTCGCGCCGTAGCGATCCATAACCAGCTTCTTGTGATTGGAAAGGTTGTCGACCAGAGAGTTGAACTCTTCCTGACAAACCATGGCCCACATATCGTGGCTTGAGCCTTTTTCCAGGACGGGCACTCCGTCGGTGTCGCCATTGGCGGCGTCGAGTTGATGGGCAAATTCGTGGAACACCACGTTGTGACCATCGTGAATGTTTTTTGCACCCTTCTCCACCTGGTTCCACGCGAGGACCACCAGATCCGTCCCCCAGGACTCCCCGGCGACGGTCGCGCCACCGTCACCCACCACACCGGGGATAATCCGGTCGGCGTGTTTGTAGGTGGAGGGGTAGACAACAACGGTCACGAGCCCGGGGTACACCTCGGCCTGGCGGTTCAGCAGAAGGAAACATGCCTGGGCCGCAATGGAGACCCGAATCTCATCGGTTAACTCAAGCCCCCCGGCCCCTTCAAAGTTTTTCTCATCGAGGAAAATATGAACCTTGCCCCTGAGCTCCTTCTGCAGCTCGGGTGAGAGCCTGTCGTAGAGGGGAAAATGGGAGTGCAGAATCGCCTCCCACTCCGGGGGAAACGGCTTCACCATGAGTTTCTGGTGCCGTGCCTTTTTTATGGCCCGATGCACCATCCACACGATAAAAACAGTGACGACAACACCGGCGACCAGGACCAACCGAAGCATTGGTTAGCCCTGCCTGTCGAAGAAGTTCTTCACTCCCATCCACAGCATCCCCATGCGCCCCATGGACGGAGCGGCCTCCCGTTGTTTTTCAAAAAATATTTCCAGCGCCTCGAGCTCCCCGGCGTCGAGCCAGAGGCCGCGGCAGAAGGGACAAATGTCCACGACTATCTGGGAGGTGAAGCCATGCTCTTTCTTGGACATGGTCTCTTCGCAGTTGGGGCACTGGATGGGCTTGGACTCCAGCTGGCGCTGCACTTCAAAGGCGGCGGCGGCCTTGTCGGGCCGCTTCAGTTTTTTTGCGTCGTAGTTTTTCTCAACCGTGGATTGAATCTCCTGAAGCTCGTCCGTATCGAGAAAGATACCCATGCAGTCGGGGCACTGATCGATTTCAATATCGGCCTCATATATCCGTTTTCCCATTGTTGAACCATCGTGGGGACATCGCATCGCAGATTCTCCTTTTTTCACAATGTTGCCGGTGCTTGCGCACCATCAACCACCTTGTAGCAGAGTTCAAAAAAAACAGCAACGCCGAGGTGCACTTTGTGAAGCGATATAGGGGTTTGTTCCCACTTCTGAATTGTGCTAAGGTCCCAGCCGATTTGTTTTTCACCGCGGGAGTCTGCAATGCGTTCCATAACAACTTTGATAATATTAGCTCTTTCAGCCGAAATCCTCATGGGCGGGTGCCACAACGAGAAGGCGTCCTCCAAAACCACACCCGTGAAGAGCCCCGACTACATCGCGGCGAAGTCCTTCCTCGATGAGGAGGACTGGGATATGGCCCGTCAGTATGCCGAGAGCACGCTGAAAAACTATCCTGGGTTCGGGCTCGCCCACCTCATCCACTCCAAGGCGTTGTTCAAGCTCGAAAAAACCCACAAGGCCCTCGAGGCGGTCAAACTTGCCCTGAAATACCTCCCGCCCAAGGACCCCCAGGCATATCGGGTGTATAACCAGATGGGGCTCATCTACGGTGTCCTGCAAAAATCCAAGGAGGCCAAGGTCGCCTTCGATATGGTCATCAAGCTGAGACCCAAAATGGCCGAGGGATACAACAACATGGGGATCCTCTACTCCACGATGCAGAACATGGAGAAGGCGCTGGAGTTTTTCCGCAAGGCCATAAAAATCAATCCGAAATATGGCAAGGCCTACTCCAACATCGGGATGATCCTCATTGTGAACAACAAGGTGAAGGAAGGACTTGACTACCTCAACAAGGGGATCATCAATTCCCCCAAGGTGGTGGATGTGTGGCTCAAGAGGGCCCTCGTCCTCAAGCTCGTGGGCAACTTTGCCAAGTCCCTCGAGGACCTGAATCAGGCGGTTAAACTCTCTCCGAAGACTGTCAACATCTGGGTGGAACGTGGGAATGTGAGGATGCGGATGCGGCAGAACAAGGAAGCGATCAAGGATTTCACCAAGGCCATCGCCCTGAATCCAAAGTTTATCAACGCCTGGTACTCCCGGGGCACGGCACACGGTCTGGCCAAGGATTACGGCAAGTCCATCGCCGACTTCTCCAAGACCCTCGCCCTCGATCCGAGGCACGTCGACGCCTATGTCAACCGCGGCGGCGTATACCTGCAGGCCAACCAGTTTCCCCAGGCACTCAAGGACCTCGACCAGGCCATCAAGATGGACCCCAAACACATCAACGCGCGCCTCGTGCGTGGCAATATCCACTTCGCCATGAAGAACTTTGACAAGGCCATCGTCGCCTACGGTGAGGCCATCGCCCTGAACCCCAAGGATGTGCGCGCCTACTACATCCGGGCGGAGATTCTCTACCGCCTCAAGCGCTACGAAGAGGCACTCAAGGATTGCGACAAGGCCATCGAGACGAACCCCAACGTGGCCGGTGGCTATTGGGTACGGACCAAGGTCCTGTTCGCGCTCAAACGATACGAGCGGGCACTGGAAGATGCGCGGTTCCTCTCCTCACGGGGCGTCAAGATCGATCCCGCCACCATGAAACGCCTCGAAGAGCTGGTGGAGGAAAAAGAGAAGGAAGAAGAACAAAAGAAAAAGAAGACCCGGCCCAAAAAGAAGGCCACTAAAAAAGCCCGCAAACGATAACCAACGGATTTTGCCAAGGGCATATCTCCCTCCCCTCTCTCCCATACCTCCATTCCTGCCCTTCCGTCACTTTCCTCCTTCCCACCATTGACAGTCCGCCAGAGTTGCGCTAGACTGCGGCCACG
>JAHJLU010000668.1 GCA_018821745.1 Myxococcota bacterium
AGGCGTTCTCCCAGGCGGGGATCAATCTCTCGGGACTCCGGATACCAGGTGCGGTCACCGAACCCCATGGTGATGGTGACAAGAACCACCACCAGGAACATGATGCCATAGTCTAAAAGCCCCCAGAGCCTGTGGACCCGCTGCCCGTGGCCGATGATCATGGCGGCTCCCCGGACGCTCAGGATGATGATTCCCAGGAGGATGCTCAGGTGAACACCCCGCACGGAACCACGGGCGAAGGTCTCCATGTAGTCGAGGAAGTTGAAGTAGGAGAGGAGATTGATGAGCCACGGGGAGGTGATAATCCCGTAGGACTGGTTCACCAGGATCTTCAGCAGCACCAGTAAAAAGAGCACCACAAAGGTGAGCATCCCCGAGAGGCGGGCATCCCTGGTGAGGGAAGAGAACAACAGACCCATGGCCAGACCGGCGGCCCCCACCGTGATCGCCCCGGCGTACCCCGTAATAATGGGCACCATGGCAACCTTGACCCCCGCCGGGAGGTATAGAAACAGGAGCACAACCATGGGGAGGGTCATGAGCCATAAAAGGGCAAAGAGAGCGACAATCCCAAGATATTTACCCACAACAACGGACTGGGGGGAGACGGGAGAGGCGAGCAGGAGATCCAGCGTCCCCTCTGCGCGCTCCCGCGAGATGGCCCCGTGGGAGAGCTCCACAACCACCAGAATCAACAGCGGCCAGAACCAGAAGGGACCACCGAAGAAGGGCGCCAGCAGCGGTCCGGGAGGTGAGAGGGGGTGATGCCGCAGGGAGACGGTGATGGAGAACACGATGCCCTGATAAAAGAGGAAGAGAGCCGCGACAAAGTAAAATGAGGGCGTGCGCAGGGTGCTCTTGAGCTCATGCCAGGCAATTTTTAGGGTACTCATGAGGACCTCCCACGCTCCAGAAAGAACTCGCGCAGGGTCCCCATGCTTTCGGGGAGAGGGCCGTCATGGATCAGGATACCCTCCCGAAGGAGGAGAAACCGCCCGGCGATACGCTCCAGCTGGTCGAGACCATGGGAGGAAACCAGCACCGCGCTGCGATGGCTGGCTTTTTTGATGAGCTCACTGAGCATCTCTATCTGGTAGGGGTCTAGCCCGCGGGAGGGTTCGTCGAGGAGAATCAGAGGCGGCCACCCCATGAAAGTCGCCGCAAGTCCGACCCGCTGACGGTATCCCGAGGAGAGGGTCCCGATGAAACGCTTGCTCACATCGGTGATTCCCATCACTTCCAGCATTTCGTCACGCATCTCCCGGCGGGACTTCTTGACGATCGGTTTCAACGAAACCATAAAATCGAGATACTCAATAACCCGGTGGCTCAAGGGCAGGGGATTTCCCTCGGGGAGATACCCGATTTTGCGACGTCTATACTCGGGATTGGGAAACAGAGAGACTCCCTTGACCAGTACCTTGCCCGCACTTGGCGTCATGAGGCCGGTCATTATCTTGATACAGGTACTCTTCCCAGCACCGTTGGCACCCACAAGTCCCGTAATTTCCCCTGGATTCAGGGAAAAACTGACATCGGACAACGCCCTGATGCCGGGATACCATTTTTCCAGTGACTCAACGACGCACAGACTCATGGTACCTGATGTCCCATCCGTCTCAGTGAGGTTGTCCACGCCTTTTTCACTGCCAGATCCTTCTCTGTTTTCAAAAGCTCCAGCACCTTCTTGGCACCCTCCTCGGTCCGGACCGCCAGATCTCCGGCTTTTGTCCGGATGACCACACTGCGATGGGCCAGAGCCTTCTCCATGAACTTCAGGGAGACCTTCCCCGCGTCGTCCTTCTCGGGCATGGCGCTGAGATAATCCAGGTATTTGACGATGGTGTATATGTCAGCCGTCCCATCGATTTTCCCCAGAAACTCAACCATTTTATTGCGGTGGGTTGCCAGGGAGGTGGCGATCTTCACGATCTCTTTCTCGGGAACCGAGAGCTTGTGCATCACCTGGAGGAGGTCCAGATGGGCGTCCAGCTTGAAGGGGTCGAGCTTGATGGTCTTCTGGAGGTATTCCTGGGCCTTCAGGTATTTCTCCGCCGCCATGTAAACCGTGGCGATGTTGTGGACAGGGCTGGGGTCGGCGCTCCTGATAGCCATGACCTTCTCCCATGCCACCACCGACTCCTCGTACCGTTTGAGCCCCAGGTAAGATTCCGCCATCCCTGCAAAGAGTTGAGAACGAGCCTCCGCCGTGAGTCCGGAGAGCTTGGAGAGCTCATCATAGACACCAAGGGCTTCTTCGTATTTTTTGGCAAACAGGAGCCCCTCGGCCTTGGACAACTGCAGTTTGGGTAACAGGCGCTGACCCGCCCTGGTATCTTTCACCGTGTTAATATCCATCTTCACCGGTGCTTTGAGAATTACCTGGGGAGCCTTGTCTTCTGTCTTCTTTTTGCAGCCAGAGCCAAAACCCGCACTCAGCAGAATCACAAACCAAAGGGAGCTTTTATTACGCATGGAATCCTCCGGGAAACATTTGAGGCATGATACCTCCTCGGCTGAAAAAATTGAACCCAAATCCACTAAAAGATACGCAGGTATAACGACCCCGACAGAGGCTGGCACCACAATCGTTCCTCACGGGGGGAGCCCCTTTCACACCGGGTTGATCTCCGATTAAAGACCATGAACCGTGCGCTCCCATCGTGGAGCTCCGTCCGGGGCGAGCGTCATGAAAGTCTTCCCCTCGGCGCTGCCCCGCATGGTGAGGGGATTTTTTGTGGCCCGCGCCGCCAGCTCCTTCACCACAAAGCGCTGCCAGAGTTCCTCATGGCGCCCCCCGGGAATCCCCAGGCGGGTGGTCTGCACAATGGCCGAGGGTGAATAGTTTCCCTGGACGATCTGAAAATGGGGGAGTCCGAGTGTGAGCCCGTCCAATGCAGGGACCTTGAGATCCAGGGCGCGGCACAGGAGCGTCTGGCCAGAGCAGAGGGCGTGGTCGGGTCTTCGTTTCCCCGAAGCCGAAGGATTCAGGGCATGCATCCGTTCCAGCGCCCCGGGACTGTTATCCCACGGGACGGCACTCTTGATCAGGACCGCGTCGCCCGGCCCGCCGCAGCTCAGATTGAACGAGTCCCCTCCCCGGGCATAGTACATATAGATGGTCCCCGGGGGTGCAAACAGTGACCGACGGGACTTGGTGTACCCCAGGGAGGCATGACTCCCACGATCCTGCGCATAATATGCCTCTGTCTCGATGATGAGCGCACAGAGCCACTCTCCCTGAACTTTGTGCCGGATGGTACACCCCAAAAGGTCCACAGCCACAAGACACGCGTCCCGATGGAAAAAGGGAGGCGCCAGCTCACCCACGCTGATCCTCCTTGAGGATGAAGGTCATGGGGACGGCCACGAAGGCGATGATCATGGCTATCCACCAGGTGGATATATACCCTATGGTGTCTGCGCCCAGCCCCACCAGCAGAATCATGAGTGAATTGAGGACAAAGTTGAGGGTCATATACAAACCGTTGATATAAGCCATATCGGGACGTTTTAACTGGTGCACTTCCGAGAGTATTACGGGACCTGTCCCAAACACAAACAGCCCCATGACGGCAAAGAGGGGCAGCTGCATGAAGGCCGGTGTAACAAGAAAGATCAGCATGAGGAGGGGTGCACCGACATTCATTATGAGCAGGGAACGGCGGCGTCCCAACCGATCGCTGACGATCCCGGCGGCAAACACCCCCGCGGTTCCCGAAAACTGCAGGAGGGAGAGGGCGAGCCCCGCCATCCACAGAGACTGACCCCGGGCGGTGAGAAAAGTGGGCAGGTAAATGGTGAGGGCCGCTTTCATACCGGCCCGGCACAAGATTATCATGGAGAGGCCGAGCAGAAGGACCCGAACCTCCCGGGGAAGCGGTG
>JAHJLU010000669.1 GCA_018821745.1 Myxococcota bacterium
ACCGCTTCTGATAGTGCTCCGCGAATCGGCGTATGCTTGCGTTCTCGAGGATGGTGCCGTTGGGGAACTCATCGGGCCTCACGGTCACCTCGATGATGGCCTGTCCAATGTGAAGGGCCCTGATGGCTCCAAAGGAAATGTATATGAAGGGGTACATGAACCGTGAGCAGAGACTGGCCCGCTCAGAGGTGCCCTTTACATATTCCGGGCGGTAGAAGACCATACGTACGCCCGTTCCCCGGGCGAGGGTGCGGAGGCGCTCTTCGGCTTTGGCCTTCGCTCGTGCCCAGTGGAACCAGGAGGTTTTGCTGGTCCTGGCGCTGGTGATGACGTGGAAGGCAGCCCCGGATTTGCTCTTCAGGGTCGCAATCCAAAGCCTGGCGAAGGCGAGGGGGTAGTCGATGTGGATCTTTCTGTATGTTTTTTTGCTCACCTTGAATGTGGAGACCCCAAGGGCCCAGTACACGGTGCGCACTGTGGAAAGGAGCCCGGTGATGGGTCGGTAGTCCATGTAGTTTTTATGGTAAATTACCTGTACTTTTCCCATTTTTACGCCCGCTGAGATGCGTTTCGTGAGGCGCCGGGTCACCACGTGGATGGTTTTCACCCGGGGTTCACTGAGCAGCGCCTTGAGGATGCCGTCACCCACGGTGCCTGTGCCTCCAAAGAGCATCACCTCCGTGATGAGTGCGGGCTGAAGGCGGGGCGGGGATTTGGGGCGCAGATCCTTTGCACAGGCTGCACAAAGGATTGCTGTCACCAGCAGGGAGGTGATGCCTGCGTGCAGGTGCATGGCTCCGGGCGTTTTTGGTTTAGGTTTACCAGCGGAGGTTTTAGAACTTAGTGAGAATATCATGGAATAATTCCTGGTTCAGTAAACCATTTCCCGTTCAGAATGTCGAGTTCCTTGAAGGCGGCGGTGGATGGAACCAGGTGGCTGCCGGGGCAGGGTATATTAGAGAGGGTGGATCCGGGGCATCTGTTCGGGGACGGGGCTGTGCGGTAAAAACGGCTCAGAAGAGCCACAGGGCGAACTTGTGGAAGTGGAACATGTTCGGCGTCTTTGAGCGGCGGATATTGATATTGTAAACGTCTGTGATGGTCCTGAGCAGCAGTATTTTCTCTGAGTACATTGTGGCGCTCGTGAATCCTGTGGATCTGTAGGCCTTTTCAAGGGCTGCCCCGTGTGTGGTGTAGAGCAGGGTGATCAGATCGTACCAGGTGAGGCTCGCGTCCCGTGGCAGGGTGACGGTCCACGATCTCCCCATGACCAGGAAGGTAATCTTTGGCTCAGAGTGGGTTTTGGAGGTGAGGGGGGGTGTGGTGAGGGTGGAGAAAATGGAGAGCACCAGCCGACCCTTTACCGGGGAGCTGGTTCTGTTCTCCTTGAGGGTCATCTCCTCGGAGAGGGTCCCCAGGAGCTCCAGGGATTTCCCCAGTGGCCACGCCTTGAGGTAGGTTTTTGTGACGGGGGGTTCGCGCCTGAGCCCATAGCGCTGCTGGAAGATTTTTGTGAGGACCACGTTATTGCGGGTGATGGCATAATGTCCGTGGTGGGGCCGGGGTCCCGCCTTTGACATAAAACTTCGGTAGATCATTTGTTTGGGCCGGGTGACGAACACCGTGAGTTTGCGCTCGATGATCTGCTCGCGCCACACCGACAGGGTGGAGCGCAGCAGGTTCAGGGTGGAGCGGACCAGCTGCTGCTCTTTTTCCGTGCGCTTCTCGGGACTCTTGGCCCCGGCGATGCCCTCCATGAAATATTTGAAGACGACCACTCCGAAGGTCATGCTGCGCTGGTTGGTGGAGAGGCCCCGGTGCACCTCCTTAGCCAGTGATGCGATGGTGGG
Source organism: Myxococcota bacterium (assembly GCA_018821745.1). GTDB lineage: Bacteria > Myxococcota_A > Polyangia > HGW-17 > HGW-17 > SZUA-580. Next base: position 1,851 of record JAHJLU010000669.1, read on the forward strand.
GGGCTGTGCTGGCGGTGAGAGGGTCCGTAAAAAGAGCTCTGCAGCCGGGTCTTCCCTGAGTACGGTCTTGATTCTGGAGAGGACCAGTGCGGGCGTGTTGCCGTGGTGCCTCATTGTGAGCTGTTTGAGGTATTCCACCAGCAGCGTCTCCAGGGCATCTTTGGTCCCCGCAAGCTTTTGTTTCGGGGGTGCTTTGAAGGCCGGTCGCTGAATGGTTTTAGCCACTGGTTTCTTGGGCAGAGCCTCCGGCAGGGAAGGTCTCTCCTCTTTTGCCTGAGATGTGCAGGCCGCGAGTCCCATGGCGATGGCGAGACCAAGTTTTTTCGGCATATGGGCCTTGTGCAGCCAGTGCTCTTTTTCGCACTGGTCCGAGGAGAGTGACTGCAGCCAGCATCCACCCCCGCAGCCTTCGCTGTAGTCACATTTGCCGCATTTCTGCGCCAGGCGGTTCAACCGAAAGGCAGAGAACCCCTCACGCCAGATCACATCCAGCGGTGTATCAAAAATATTGCCCTGGGAGTGTTCGCTGTCTGTGGTGGTGCAGGGGAAGACATCCCCCGAGGGAGAGATGACGCACTGGGTCTTCCCCGCCCCACAGAAGAAGGGTTCATCACGGAGCAGGGGCTCCCGGTAACCCAGGTATCCGATCTCGTCGCCGAGATTAACAGGAAAGAGGGTGCGGGTCTTGTGGGTGAAGGCCAGGAGGTACTCTTTCTCGTCATGGGAGAGGATAAGGTGGGGCGTCTTTTTTGCCCGCCCCACTCGGAACACCGTGTGCATGCCCCACTCCGTGGCCCCCAGCTCGCGCACCAACTCCTCCAAGTCCGCCATCTGGTCCAGGTTGTCAGCGTGCACCATGGTGGCGATGGACA
>JAHJLU010000670.1 GCA_018821745.1 Myxococcota bacterium
CAGACGAGGGGCAGGGTCTTGAAGGGATCCGCGGGGCAGTCGTCATTGCAGTCGGGGGTCCCGTCGGAGTCGGAGTCGATGTCGGCGGTCCCGCAGCCGCAGATGCCCGGGTCGAGCTTTTCGGAATCCAGGGGACAGCTGTCACAGGCGTCCCCTGCCCCGTCTCCGTCACTGTCGGCCTGGGTGGGGTTGGAGAGCATCATGCAGTTGTCGCAGAGGTCTCCGGCACCATCGCCGTCCATATCTTCCTGGGAGGGGTTATGGGTGTCGCTGCAGTTGTCACATTCGTCACCGAGACCATCGGAGTCTGTGTCAACCTGGGAGGGGTTTGCGTCGTTGATGCAGTTGTCACAGGCATCACCCACCCCGTCGTTGTCAGCGTCGGTCTGGGTCTCGTTATCGGTGTAGATGCAGTTGTCACAGGCGTCGCCCAGGGAGTCACCGTCGTTGTTCTCCTGGGAGGGGTTCGCATCATTGACGCAGTTGTCACAGGCGTCACCCACTCCGTCACCGTCGGCGTCATCCTGGGAGACATTGAAAAATGAGGGGCAGTTGTCACAGAGATCACCGGATCCGTCGTTGTCTGTGTCGGTCTGGGCCTGGTTGTCGGTGGTGGGGCAGTTGTCGCAGGCGTCGCCAAGGGTATCGCCGTCGCTGTTCTCCTGGCCGGGGTTTGCGTCGTTGATGCAGTTGTCGCAGGCATCGCCAACGCCATCTCCGTCGGAGTCTTCCTGGCCGGGATTGGCGACGGTGGGGCAGTTGTCCGCGGCGTCGGGGATGCCATCGGTGTCGGCGTCGCCCATGTCGACTTCGCCCGGGTGTCCGCCACCCGCGGCGGTCCGCCAGTCTGTGGCCATGTCGTTGGAGTCCATGTTGGCGGGGTAGCGCTCGAGGGATGTATTGGCAGCATCAGTTATGGTCCCCGTGACGCCCGGGAGTGTCCCAAGGGCTTCATAGAGCATGGCGTCGATGATGGTGTCCGAGGGATCCAGCAGGAGTACCTGATCTCCGGCCCCTGCGAGAGCAAAGCTTCCTGTGGACCAGTTGGTATAGGCGGTGGTGGGTTGTGCCCCCGTAGCGCCAACACTGACGGCCCAGTCGGGGTTAAAGCTGTACTGTGCGGCGAACTGATCGGCGTTAAAGGCAAAGATGCCGATCTGGCTGGGGGAGAGGGACCCGCCCGAGAGGCGGAGCATACTCTCGGTACCCCCGATGGTCTCTTCATCGCCGATCTTGTAGTCGGTCATGTCGAGGAGCTCGGGGCAGATGTTTTGGATCTCCACCCACTCGTTGGTGCTGGTGGTGGGGGTCGCCATGACCTCGGTGATGACCACGGGGGAATAGACATCGCCCTCGTTGTAATAGGGATACAGGGTGGCGATGTTTTTGGGGACGAAGAAGAGATCGAAGTAGTAGTCCACCACTCCGTCCTGGACTTCGTCCCAGGTGTTGCGGGTGTCGGAGGGCTGGGGATCCCCGTAGTTGCTGAGGACATCCAGGGCATCGGAGTTGCCGCCGATATCCCAGGTCTCATCGGAGGTGTTGGCGCGGAAGGCCGCCACAGTGAATCGAATGGGATAGGTGGGGGCCTGCCCCATCATCCCTGTGAGCATGAGCCATGGCACAGAGATCTCTATTGTGTTGTTGGCTGCGCTGATGGCTGACTCTCCCCCCGCGCCGATGTTCCAGTTGGTGAGGCCGCCCAGATGACGGGAGAATTGCACGGTGGAGGCACCGGATCCGAACATGGTGGAGATGAGCCATTCCCACTGGGCGTCGCCGGAGACCATGGTGTCGGAGTTGCCGCCGAAGTAGGCCTCGCCGCTCCCGGGTGTGCGGTTGAAATCCATGGCGATCTGTACCATGGGGGCGCCGTCTCCCGATTCGATGTCCAGGGAGGTGAAGGTAATGAGGAAGTAGAGGTTGGTGTCGTCGGCGGTGACCCGGACTTCCTTAATATCGACCCTGCCGTCGGGGGCGGCGAAGTTTGTCCGCTCGTCTCCCTGGGCATCGGCCCAGACGAACTCGCCATTGCCGCTGGTATCGCGGACGATGTGACCCAGGTTGGCCTGACCCGGAGCGGGCAGGGTCCACTCTGACGGATCCCCGTCGACCGTGACGGGATGCCCCGTTGAAATTTGGGGGTGTAAAAGCGTGAGAAGGAAGATTATAATAGCTGTTGGCAGGGAAAAGGATTTCTTCATGGTTGCCTCCCGGAGTTTGGTGAGCCAGTATACCATGAATCCTGTTTTTTTCACGCCTTTGATTTCGACCGACGTTCATCCACGGCCGATGCAGTCACAGCGGCCTTTGTTTTATCGGGCCAGTTGCATTGTCGCGAAAGACAAGGAATACTTCATGAAAGCTTTTGTTTCTTTTCTGTTTATCGGCGTTTTTCTGTGGGGGTGCGCCTCCAGCGGCAATGGATCCAACCAGTGCGGCGGTGATGGAGTCCTTGAGTTTGCCCCCGGGGAGATGTGCGGGGACTGCGGCTATTTCGTCTGTGACGGCACCCAGGCGGTCCTCTGTGATGATCCCGGGGCCAATGAATGCGGCGGTTGCGAGGTGCTCTCCAACGCCCCAGGCACCTCATGCGGTGCGTGCAAGACCTATGTCTGCCAGGGTGCGGATGCCACCACCTGCGAGGACACCGGCCCCAACGCCTGCGGTGGCTGCACGGTGCTCTCGAATCCGGTGGGAGCTGCCTGCGGGACCTGTGGGGAGTACGTGTGCAGCGGCGAAGATGGCACCACGTGCGAGGAGGCAGTTGCCAACGCTTGTGGCGGCTGCGAGACACTGGCCCATGACCTTGGGGATGCCTGTGGCGCCTGTGGTGTCTATACCTGTGTGGCCGGTGATGACAACGCTGTCCGGTGTGACGAGGTGGTCAACGAGTGTGGAGGCTGTGCACAACTGAGCGGTCAGTCGGGAGACGACTGCGGGACCTGCGGACAGCTGGTGTGTGACGGGGCTGATGCCTTTAGGTGTGATGATCCCGGGGCCAATGTGTGCGGCGGTTGTGCTGCGCTCCCGGGGACGCCTGGGGCCTCCTGTGCCTGCGGAGAGGGGATCTTCTCCTGTGATGGCGGCGACGCGGTTATCTGCTCCGGGGCCACGGCCGACACCTTTTCGAGCCCCGTCTTCCTGGGAAACTTCGACGACGGTGACGACACCATCTATTCGGTGCTGGGGACCCTGGACCCTGTGTCCGACACGGAAGACTGGTATTCGTCATTTGCAACGGACACCTGGGACGGGATCATGGACATCCGGGCCTGGCTCGACAATATTCCCCCCAACCACAACTATGATCTCTGTGTCTATTATGATCCCGGTGTCTCGGCTTCGGTGAACTGCGTGACGGGTGTGAGTGCCACCTTCAGCGGACTTGGGGGCTGTTGTTCAACTAAAACCGGCAGTCAGGCAGAGGCCGTGGAGCTTGAGGTGGATGCATCCGGGACCATTGACGAGGACGGTACATTTTATTACCGGGTCTGGATCGAGTCCGGGGCGGGGGATTGTTCCCAGTACAGCCTCTCCTACGCCTTCTGATAATATGGTTGCGACAGTAAAAAAAATGTTGACGCAAACAGATATTGCGCTACTCTAAATAAGAAGTTGCTTATTACTATTTTATGGAGGTGTCCCATGAAGACCCCGTTTCGCCTGAAAAAAGTTGCATCCTACCAATCCCCCTCTTTCCCCAACAGAAAACGCGTCCGGATCTCCCGCGTCGCAGGTCCTGCCCTGACTGCAGCCCTCTCGGGGGGGCTCCTTTTTGTGGCGGGTTGTCAGTTCCAGGTCGAAGAGCAACAGGAGTGCGGGTTGCCAGGGATCAGTTGTGAGAGTGAACACACGGCCGTTATCTGCCAGGAGAACGGCGCCGAGGAGGTGGTGGATTGCCACGCCTATTGCCTCGACACCTACGGGGCGGACTACACCTCATACGGCTGCCAGGAAGACGTGGAAAATCCCTGCCACTGTGAATACGACTTGCTCCTGGGCGTTGAGCAGGAGTGTTACCCAGGGGATCTTATGTGTGACGGAGAAAACATTATGGTCTGCTCCGAGGAGTCCGGGTATCCCTCGTACCAGACCAAGGACTGCAACACCTACTGTCAGGATCAGTTCGGTGTCGAGTATCTCTCCATCGGGGCCTGCGATCTCCAGAATGAAGAGAACCCCTGCAACTGTGACATCCTTGAGGGCGACATGGCCTGGTGTGAAATTGGAGATCTCTACTGTCCCGACGGTGAGACCCTTGCGCACTGTGACGACGGCGTGGATTTTACTTTCACAGCGTGCTCGGAAAGGTGCGTCGAGGCGCTGGGCGAGGGTGCAGTTTCCAACGGCTGCGACGCTGTTGACCCTGCGGATCCCTGTAACTGTGTTATCCCCGAGTAATCCACTCAACTGACCCGGGGCCTGCCAATTCCATTTCTTTCGTCATTGGGGCCCCTGTTTTGTGAGTCCCAGAGCTTCAAAGACTTTTTGCAGGTGGGGGAGAGTTGATCTATAGTGCCGGCGTGTTACATTTTGCATTACCCTTTCATTCAACCTTTCTAGCACTTGTGCTGGTGTTTTTCCTCGGTTTGCCGCAGTGTGACGGGCCACACCGGCGAGAAGCCCGGTCTTCATCTACCAGTGGCGATCAGCCGCGGCGCGCAGATCCCCGGGAAACACTACCCGCAGGAAAGACGCCGGTGCACCGGAGCATCACTGACCCCGTGGGGGGAATCGGGGGCACCCATCTCTTCTCGCTGCCCGTGTATGCCCGTGTCCAATCGGTGACGGTGGCGAAAAATCATATCCGGGTCATCAGTGCCCGTCACGAGGGGGAGCGAAAGAAGCCTCCCTTTACGCGGGTCCGGGTCTTCTCGGGGTCAACCACCGCAGGTACTGCCGTCACAGAGAAGTCAGCCCTGCTCCCCGGTGATGGCGAGGTGTACCTCATTTCCGGCGGCTTTGTTCACCTAATCCGGGAGAAGATGAAGCCTCTCCCGGGGACCCTCCTGGAATGGAAGCGGGTAAAGGTGCGCTTCTACTCTTCCGATTTCGCTCCCAGGGGGATGGGAGTCTATCTGACCTCGAAAAAACTCTCCGATGACCCCGCAGTGTTGAATCTGGGTATTTACGCCGAGAAGGGCCGGGTCGCTGTTTTCTGGAAGGGAGAGTTGAACCGCTACGACAACCCCACCTCCAGCGTGCGGATGCGTTTTTTCGATCCAAAGACCGGCGCGGCCCTGGGAAACGAGCAACTTTTCAAGCAGGTCACAGGCAGTTCTGCCATGGGTGTCCCCGCTTTTTTCAGCGGGAAGGGGAAGACCTATATAGTCTGGCATGATGCGGATAGAATATGGTTCTCTCCCCTGACTCGGCTGGGTCGGCTTACCCCCCACAGGGTGGCATCCAGGGGGCTCCTGGCATATTTTCCCGCAGACTTTCAGGGGCTGGTGCACGCCGGTGGTGATCTCTCACTGTGCTGGCTCACTTGGGGGAAAAACAGAAACCAGGTCTATAAAAAGCATCTCCGCTGCAAACGAATGGGTCCCAATGGGGAGCATCGGGGGAAGGTGCACCAGCTCACCACCAGAAAGAGCGTCCCCGCCGGGCACAAGCAGTTCTTTGAGCAGGATCTGGAGCTCACCATAGCCGATCTGAATCTCACCGAATCCGCAGGGGGTACACTCAATGTGCTCGTGAGTCTCAAGGACCTCTCCGAGCGTTCATTTTTCCCCCTGGGTGTTTATGCCTATCGGCTGGATGCAAAGGGAGCTCCCCTGGGAACGAGCACACGGTTGGTGCGTGTGCCCCGGCGTGAGTATCTCGATATTCACGTAAGGTCGGTGCTCGGCAGCGGGAAATCCATGCACCTGCTCCTTGAGGCCTGGCTCCCCAGTGTGGGCTCCAGCTTTTATGAAGTCCCCGCTTCGCTGTAAACTGATTATTATTGCAGGGCGCCTGTTTCAGGGAAGTTTGTGGGCGAACTGGGTGATGAGGGACGCGACTATCTCGGGCTGCTCTGCCGGGGGAAAGTGTCCGCACTCCCTGAGCGTGACCATGGATGCACCGGGCATAGCGCCGGCGAGCCTGTGGGAATCGGAGATGGGGATAAAGGGGTCTTTCTCTCCGTGAACGATGAGGGTGGGGATTTTTACACGGTTCAGGTGTTGGCTGAAAGTATTGGTAAGTTTTGGGTTGAGGTCAAGGAGGAGGTTTCTCAGGCGTTCATGGGACGAGGTTGAGTTCCGAAAGGGCCGGATGAACTCTGTGACAAAGCGTGGCGCCGAAGGGAGGTCGTAGAACCCGCCGAGAAGCGTCTTCTCCATATTGCGCAAGCCAATGCCCGAGCGCAAAAGGCCATGGAAGAGGAGTGGAAAACGGGCTAATCGTTTTAAAGGAGTCATGGCTCCCGTGGGCCACGAATCAAAGAAGAGGGGGTTGATAAGTACCAGTCCCCTTACCATGCCTGGCTTTTGGAGCGCAAGGGTCAAGGCCAGGGCCGCTCCCAGTTCGTGGCCTACGACCAGTGCCCGGGGTTGTCCGAAGAGCTCACGGTGATACTGATACAGGAAGGTGCCCTGGGATTCTATTCCCATGTCCTGCTGGTTGGGGACAAGTGTATCACCAAGTCCCATGAGGTCAGGGGCTCCACAGAGGAAGCCCATGTGGGCCATGGCAGGGATAATCTCGGAAAAAAGGAAGGAGGTAGTGGGAAATCCGTGTATGAAAAGGGCCGGGGATCCATCACCCTCAAGGAGATGTGCGACTCGTCGCTTGCCCAGGGAAAAAAATCGCTTTTTGGGCAGTGAATACATCAGAACATCTCCGGTTGCAGGACGACCTTTCCTTTTGTGACCACAACCCTGAGCGTGTGTGCACCGGCTCCCCCTTTCCCGTTTACGAGTTTGAAGGAGGAAGAGTTATTCTCAATCGTCGGAGCACTAATGTCCAATTTCGCTTTATGACCCTTCAGTAGCTGGAGATAGACTGTTCCCTCCCCGAGTCTGAGGATAATATCGCCGGTGAGCAGTTTATTTCTTTGAATCAGGTTGATGGTCCCCTTTTTCATAGTGATGTCGGCAAAATTGATGTGGGCCCCCAGGCGGACCTCACCCTCCTCGATGGTTCCCTTGACCGAACCCTTAAAAACTTTGAAGAACACTCGGGATTTTCCGGTGACATTAATGTTGGCCGTTGAAGTGATCCCCCTGACCTCCAAAAGTCCGTTGTGGGTGGAGACGTTCACCGGGATGTCCTGATTGAGTGGAACAAGGACCTTGATATCGGTCTTGACCATTTCCCCTTGTTTTATCTCGGGATAATTGGGTGTGATGGACACCTTCCCGTCTTTGGAGAGGGAGGGTTTGAAGGTAATCGCGTCGAGGATTGCAGCCGCCCGCTTTCTGGAGGCAGCGGAGCTTTTTTTGTCGATGGTAACGACCGTTACATCGGGCATGGAACCACGGATTTCAACATCGCCAACATTTTCAATCACCAGATAGGGGGTCTGGCTCTTGGTGGTGACAAATCGGTATTGAGCGGGTTTGATGGATCCTTCTTCAACTTTTTTATCGTGGGAGCGGCAGGAGAAGAGGGTGACAATTGAAAGGAACAGTAAAAGGGACTTCATGGGATGTTATTGCTCATCTTTGGTGATTATATAGTTATTGGTAAGCCACTCCAGGCGGGCGCTGCCCAGAGGACCTGCAAACTGGAGAACGATTTTCCTCGCAGAAGAGGGCATGATATCGTTGCCCTTTACCATGCGGGGAAAGGAGATTCGATAGAAGCGGTGGAAATGCCCCAGGTAGGGAAACATGTCCC
>JAHJLU010000671.1 GCA_018821745.1 Myxococcota bacterium
CCCTGGTGCGGTCCCTGCAAAATGTTCGGGCCCATCTTCGAAAAAGCATCTGAAAAATACCCGGACGTGGCCTTCATGAAATGCAACACGGAAGTGGAGCAGGAAGTGGCCGGCTCCTTTGGTATCCGCTCCATCCCCACCACCGCCATCTTCCGCGAGAAGGTGCTGTTGTTCATGCAGCCCGGTGCCCTCCCCGAAGCAGCACTCCATGACGTTATCACCAAGGTGAAAGAGCTTGATATGGATGAGGTCCGAAAAGAAGTGGAAGAACACGAGAAGAACCACAAGCACGACTGCGGTGGAAATTGCGGACACGATCACTGACGGAAATCGTGTCTCCCCAATTCTAACCTGCCTCGTAAAACTCTCTCAACTTCATCCCCTGCAACCCACCACAATTGTCTTTCGTAAGAATCTCTTTGCGCAGAGCCCTACTTCAGCGCACGACTCAGCCGCTCGAGGCCCTGCTCGAGGAGCGAGCGGGGACACGCAAAATTGAGTCGAAAGAACCCCCTCCCTTCGGGACCAAAGGTCGTGCCCGGTGAGAGGATTATCCGCTCCCTGAGGAATCGGGCCATGAGGTCCTCCTCGGACCGGCCCGTGGGATTGAAATCCAGCCAGATCATGTATGTCCCCTGGGGATAGAAGGGAATCACCGCCGGAAGGTGTTGCCCCAGGAAAGCCATGAGAAACGTCAGATTGCTGTCCATGTACTCATTCACCTGATCCAGCCAGGGGATGCCCGATTCATAGGCGGCAAGCGCCGCCACTCCACCGAAAATATTGCCCCCGTGGATAAAGAGCGCGTCCAGCTCATGCTGGAAACCCGCCGCCATTGCCTTGTCATGGGCGATGACATTGGACATCTGGAGCCCCGGAATATTGAATGTTTTGGAGGGTGCGACCGCGGTGAGGGAGAATGGCGCGGCCTCGGGAACCGCCACCGTGAGTGGATAATGTCGATTCCCCGTGCGGATTATGTCCGCGTGTATTTCATCGGAGATAATGCGGACATCATACTTTTGACACAGGTCCGCCATGGTCTTGAGCTCCAGCGTTGTGAAAACCTTTCCCGTCGGGTTGTGGGGGCTGCACAGCAGAAAGAGCTTTGTGCTTTCCAGAGAGACCTTGGCCTCAAAATCGTCAAAATCGATGGTGTAGGTCGCCCCGGTCCGCACCAGCGCGTTATTCACCACCTCTCGCCCGTTTTGCTCCACAATCGTAAAAAACGGACGGTACACCGGGCGCTGAATAAGCACGCCGTCACCGGGCTTTGTAAAGGCGCGGATTGCCAGCGCCAGTGCCTTGACAATCCCAGGAGAGAAGAGGATCTCCTCGGGTTGAAACTCCCAGGAGAATCGCTCTCGATAATACTGCATTACCGCCTGTACGTAGCGGGGCGTCTGGTGCACCGTATAGCCAAAGGTCGGGTCGGAGAGGCGCTCCCGCATGGCGTCTAAAATAGGCTTGGCCACGGGAAAATCCATGTCAGCTACCCAGAAGGGGAGCGCATTTGCGGGGGCGCCTGGGAAAAACCGGGTGGGAAAATCCCACTTGATGGAGTTGGTGTCCCGTCTGTCTATGAGCTCATCGAAGGGGTAAATGGTTGTGTCTTTCATGGGATCTCCACTGCCCGATGCACACCTGACCCGAAATGGGGTGGCAACCCGGACAACCGGTTACTGGCTTATGCCCGCAGCAAAAAAAATGCAACACCCCCTCCCACGCTCCTGTTTTTCCCGAAAAAACACCGGGGAAAGTACCGAGGGCCGAACCATGCACCCTTACAGTTGCCTTGATGCCACGACTCCATTATGCTCGACACTATGATGCACGCCTCCAAATTACTGTTTGTCATTCTCCTCATTCCCCTGATCTCCTGCCGGACAAAGAGGGCCCCAGCCGCCCCGACGACGGACCTCCGACCGGCCCAGGTGACCTTCTCCTTCGTCCAGATTACCGACACCCATCTGGGCCACGGGGATCATGACCAGCGGACACTTGCGGTCATCAACGCCATCAACACGCTCCCCTACCCCGTGGATTTTGTGGTCCATACGGGAGACATATTCATGGACAATATGCTGGAGCCCCGACTCGTGGAGAAGGCGGCAGCTCTCTTCGGCAGGCTGAAGATCCCCTGCTATTTTGTTCCGGGAAACCACGACATCCTCACAAAACACCCCGGGGAGACCCGTACCCTCTTTAAGAAACACTTCGGCCCCCTGGCGAAGAGGGTGATCCACAAAGGCGTCCCGCTCCTGTTTTTATACACAGAGCCCCTGGCCGGAGGGTGTACCTTCAGTGACTATTCCCCCCTGGCGGCGCTGAGCGCCCTGGCGGGCAAAAACCTGCCCCACGCCCCCCTGCTCTTCCACCACTCTCCCTCTGTCCCAGATTTCTACGGTGGCAAATTCCACCAGTTATGGACCGCAAAGATACGGCGCAAATGGGCCGCGGCACTTAAAAAAATCGGAACCATTGCCATCTTTGCCGGCCATTTCCACCGGGATGAGCTGCAGTATTTAGGTGACATTCCCCTGCACGTTGCCCCCCCCGTGGCCTCCTATTGGGGAAGGCAGGCCACTTTCCGCGTTTATACCTACGACCGTGGACGGATCACGTATCGAAACCACTACATCCACCGATAGATCCAGGAGGGAGCTGCTTGGGCATAAGAGTGTTGAGACTAAATGTTCTATACGCAGCCCGCCAAGAATCTCAGGTCACCGGTTTCGAGTCCGCTGGACATGCTTTGAGGAGGAGTTGAGGTGGTGGGTTACCTGGTGGCGACAAAGAGGGTTGTTACGCCCAAGGTGTAGGTTTTGACGGTGGTGAGAACAAAGCCTGCTTCTTGCAGCTCCCGGGTGAACTCTTCCGTAGTGAGGAAGTGGCGCATGGAGCGGGGAAGGTAGGCATAGTGTTCGCGTTTTTTGGAGATCATGCCGCCTATGAGGGGGAGCATGTGCGCGGTGTACCAGTCGCGGAGATGTCCCATGACCGCACCCCGCTGGGGCTTCATAAACTCCATGATCAGCAGCTGGCCTTTGGGCTTCAGGACCCGGTGAAACTCCCTCAAGGCATGGCTGCGAGCCACGATGTTGCGCACTCCGAAGGCGCAGCTCACGATGTGCTGGGAGGCATCATCCAGGGGCAGACGCTCGGCCGGAGCGGTGACAACAGTGTGCAGCGGATGGCGGCGACGTGCGATGGCGGTCATCTGCTCGGCGATGTCGGCACCGGTCAGGGTGAGGGCGAGGCCTCCC
>JAHJLU010000672.1 GCA_018821745.1 Myxococcota bacterium
CTTCGTTGTACCCCTCGCGGAACACGGTCACCACCAGCTCTGAGGAGTCGGGTGACCAGGCGGGATTCTGGACGCTCCCGTCCTGCACAATGTCCAGTTGAACCGCCGTGTCGTACCGGGTGAGGTCAATTTCGTCATCGTCATCGCACCCCGTGATAAACGGACACAGGAGCGCCGCTCCAAGAAGCATAATAAACAACGGTTTTCTAAAAAAACATTTTGCCATGACGTCCTCCGCTTTCCGGTTGCGTGCTGTTTTGTTCAACGCAGTCACTATAGATCACGCACAGAAATATTCCATATTATATCTCTGCTCGCTCCAAGCTGTTTTCAACGATTCCGTGGAGGGCCTGGCTGCACCCGATGGCATCCGATGTTCAAAAAAAACAGTTGGTGGTTCAACTTCTCAGAACAGAAGCTTCACTCCCACAAATGCGTAGACGCTCTGTTCCGTCTCCACCTCCTCGTTCTGGGCGATTTTGTGCATGGCGGTAAACCCGAGGTACAAACCCCAGTCAACGGAGCCCCGCCACATGAGCGAGGACTGGAGGGTAAAGCCCATGGCAATCCACTCGCCCGTGTCATCGTTGATCCAGTAACCAACGGTTGGTCCCAGGGTTACCATGGCGTATTTATCACCCATGCCTTTGAATTTGCGGTAGCCGAAGGTGACGAGCCAGTTGAAAACGCCGATGCCTCTGGCAGTATCGGGGCCGCCCGAGAAAGAAGGGAGAATGGCGAAATGACTCGTATTGCCTGTCTTGAAACTGAACTCAAGCTGGGTGTGTCCCCCTTGGTACTCGTCCAGGCAGGTCGCAACTCCCAGCGCAACACCGAAATAGAAGGATTTTACAAGGTTATTCGACTCGCCTGCAGATGGTTTTGCGGCTGCCTTCGGCGGAAGTTCAGTACCGGGTGCGGACTTGGTGACGGTGGTGGCAGCAGGGCCGGTTCCCCTCTCTGTTGCTCCATATGCCTGTGCCCATGTTGCTGACATGGGAAGGGTGAGGATAAAAAGCGTGAACAGTCCCCATAAGGCCCATGGGCAGAGTCTTGTCGGGTTGTGGTGTTGTACGTATGGTTTTAGCTCCATGTTTCCTCCAGTTTTTGGGTACCCTCTCCATATTGCACAAGGAGGTGCATGGGGGAAATAAAATAAACCGGAAAGTTATGTTTTCGAACCAGCCGGCAAATTAGCCATTGGTGGTCCTGAAATGGGCAACTCAGCTTGCGCTTTGAAGAGGTTTAGGGCACAACGGCAAACTGAGGTGCCCATGTCCACTCTTCTTGAAAACCTGAATCTTCCCCAGAGCGAAACCGTCAAGACCCTGTCGGGACCCATGCTGGTCCTCGCGGGCGCCGGATCGGGGAAGACCCGGGTCCTCACCAGGAGGCTGGCCAATCTGGTGGACAACGGTGTCAAGCCCTGGCGCATCGTCGCCGTCACCTTCACCAACAAGGCCGCCCACGAGATGAAAGAGCGCGTTGCGGAGCTCATCGGCGAGGGGATCAACTCCCTGTGGATCGGGACCTTCCACTCCCTGGCCGTCCGCCTGCTGCGCACCTACGGCGACAAGATCAATGTGGATCGCCACTTCATCATTTATGATTCCGATGATCAGAAGCAGCTCATCAAGCGGATCCTCAAAGACATGAACAAGGAGCACGACGCCGGCAGCGTGCGCTCCACCATCTCCATCCTGGAGGCCTTCCGACGGGGGGCTGTCCACAAGCTCTTTTATCCCACGGACCTGGTGTGGAAGACCTATAAAGATTCCCTGAAGGAGTTCAAGGCCATCGACTTCACGGGGCTCCTCGAGGAGGTGCTCCGGCTCAAACCCTTCATCGAGGGGATGTGGGATCACGTGCTGGTGGACGAGTTTCAGGACACCAGCCGCATCCAGTTCGACTTCCTGCGCATGCTGGTGCCCCCCACGGACAACATCTGCGTCGTGGGGGATGATGACCAGTCCATCTACTCCTGGCGGGGCGCGAACCCCGAGTATCTGCTGCGCTTCGAGAAGGAGTTCAAGGGCGCCAAGATTATCCGGCTGGAGCAGAACTACCGCTCCTCGGGGAATATCATCAAGGCCGCCTCCCAGCTGGTCGCCAACAACACGGTCCGTCGCCCCAAGACTCTCTGGACCGATCAGGAGCCGGGCGAGCCGCTGACCATCGCCGTGCTGCCCGGCGCGAGGGATGAGGCACGCTGGGCCGTGAACCATATCAAGCAGCGCATTGCCTCGGGGGCGACCCTCTCCCAGTTTGCCGTGCTCTACCGACTCAACGCCCAGTCACGCTCCTTCGAAGAGGAGCTGCGCCGGGCCGCCATCCCCTATCGGCTCATTGGCGGGCTGCGGTTCTACGAGCGCGCGGAGATCAAGGATCTCCTCTCCTATCTCCGCCTGACACTGAACCGGGAGAGCGAGAACGACATCCTGCGGGTCCTCAACAAGCCCAGGCGCGGCATTGGCGCCAAGTCCGTCGAGGTGATGCGCAACCACGGGCGCGAGAACGGGATTCCCCTCTTCCAGGTGTTCCGTGACCCTCCCGCCGAGGTGAAGGGTGCCACACGAAAAGGGGTTGAAGAATTTCTGCGGATTGTGGACTCCCTCACCGCCATGGTCGAGTCCCAGCCCCCCTCTCTGGTGCTCCAGAGCCTTTTGGACCACACAGCCTTTTTTGGGTACAGGGAGTCGGGAAACGACGAGGATGAGACCCGCCTGGAGAACATGAACCAGCTCATGGAGAGTATGGAGGAGTACGAGGAGGAGCACGCCGACGGCAACCTCCATGACTTCCTCGATGAAATCTCCCTGCTCAGCGCCGAAGAGCTGGCCGAGGGCGAGGAGGGGGTCACCCTCATGACCATCCACAGCGCCAAGGGGCTTGAGTTCGATGTGGTGTTCCTTCCCGGCTGGGAGGATGGTGTGTTCCCCATGAAGCGCCGTGATGAAGAGGTCAATATGGAGGAGGAGCGGCGTCTCGCCTATGTCTCCATCACACGGGCCCGGAAAAAGGTCTTCATCAGCCGTGCCCGGGAGCGTGGTCTTTATGGTCCCGCCTTCAAAATGGACGCCTCCCCCTTCCTCCATGAGCTCCCCCGGGACTGCCTGCAGTTCGAGGGGGGTGATGTGCCCCGCGAGCGTCTCACGGAAATCTCCGGGGACCTCTTTGCCAGTATCAAGGGCGGGAATTACCACCAGTCGGCGCCCAGCTCCGCACCACGGGCCGTTTCACAGACTCCACGCCGCCCCTCCCCGGCGCGGGAATCAGCGGCCGCCCCGGCTGCCTCAACCAGTGGATTGACAGCGGGTGTCACGGTCAGCCACCCCAAGTTCGGGGTGGGAGTGATCAAGGCTGTTGTGGGTGAGGGGAAAATGGAAAAAGCCATAGTATCCTTCAGAAATGGGGAAACCAAGGTCATCGTGACGTCCTTCCTCACTCCCAATTAGCGGCGCCCGATCGCCGATATGCCCCTGTTCTGTGTCATGGTTGGTCGTAAATTGCGTTAAAGTAAATAAAAACAATTGGGTAATTGGTGCAATGGGACAGAGGTGACTCGTTTATCGGGGGATTTGGTCCCGACCCATTATGGCATGTGGGCATTTTTGTCCGGGGCTGAACCGGGGGAGGGGGCAGATATTGCAGGGTTGATTCTATTATCTGTAACAATATCAGTGATAAAAAGAACTTGGCACTGGGCTTGCAGTACAGTATTCACGGAGGAACAAACCATGAAGACCGTTAAGCAGTCCATCGATTTTCAGACGCTCATTCGAAAACTTTCCCCTTTCCGCACACTCAGTGACGAGGGGATCCGGGATCTGGAGCAGCGCTTCACCTATCGCCGGTTTGCCGCCGGGACCATGATTCTGGGGCCTTCTAAAAAGAGCGATGAACTGTATCTCATCAGGAACGGTCGAGCCCATGTGGTCCTCAATGATGTCACGGGACAGGACATCCTGCTCCATTCCCTGGGTTCCGGGGAAATCTTCGGCAAGCCCCTCCCGTCGGAGCGTGGACAGGGGACAACCTCCGTGATCATCACCGAAGAGACCAACACCCTGGTGCTGGGAAAAAATGAACTGGCAGCACACCTGGTGCGGTTTCCCGAGACCAGCATGATTTTTCTGCGGGTAATGGCCGATCGCCTGGAAGAGACCTACGAGAATCTGGCCTGCCTCAGTCTTGGTGACGTCACCTCCCGCTTCCACCGCCTCCTGACAAAACTGGCCCAGCGGGAAGGGATGAACGTCGGAGACGGCATAATGCTTCCCAAGAGCATTACCCAGACTGACATGGCGAAGATGATCGGCGCCCGCAGAGAGACCATCTCCCGGCTTATCTCCCAGTTCGTGAGCCAGGGCGTGGTGAAACGTCGGGGCCGCGCGCTGATTCTGGCGGAAGTGAAAATGGCGGGATAGCAGCCGGAGTCGCTTTCGACCCCGGGTTTTTAAAGAGAGGTATTGTAATGTTGGGTAAAGTTCGTTGAATTTCATAGGAATTATTTTTTTCAGGTAGTAAACAGTCCTCGCAATCATGTGATGCCGCTCCGGGGCTTTGGTCCCGGGGCGGTTCTACTTTAACCATCCCCTCACATTTTATTATTTTCAGCTTGACAACTCCCCCGCTAATCATTATTTATTTCCACACCAGTTCCTGTATTGTGGTCGGTCGCGGGACTTTTTAAGGGCAGCCGGCCTCGGATCTTGCATACAATCCAACAAAACACCATTCGGAGACGGGCACTTACGCCACCCAACCGTCCGGGAGCCTATATCCACAGGTTCTTTCCTCCATCCACTCCCGGCATGAAACTGTAATACTCTGCCAATGGCAGATCGAGATACATCCAAAACACTTCGTTTTTTTTACCCAACACATTTAAGGAGAACCATGAACCTATCAGAAATCAAATGCCTGCCAATGAAAGAGCTTGTTCATCTTGCAGCTTCCTACGACGTGGAAGAGGCC
>JAHJLU010000673.1 GCA_018821745.1 Myxococcota bacterium
CTGTGTACGATCACCGCGGCTTTATGCTCCATGGCTGGCCCCGCAGCTTTCCAGGCTCCGACGGAGAGATTAGATCCCTGGCTGCTGCGGATCTCAACGGCGACGGAGTCATGGAGATCCTGGCGCAGAAGACATCAGATGGCCCCGTTACAGTAGTGTGGCTCATCGATGGCACGGTTGTCCCGGGGTGGCCCCAGGTGGAGGACTGTGAAGAGTGCAACGACTACGGCGGGTACAATCAGAACATCGGGGCCGCAGACCTCGACGGCGACGGGCACCCGGAGGTGGTCTCCACCTATGATATCTGTCACATCGGGATTTTTTACGGCAACGGCAGCCCCTTCCCCGCCAACGAGCAGTTCTCCGGTCCCTGGGCCAGCTCCGTCCCTTCCTTCCATGATATCTCCCTGGCTATCCAGGGTTGGGGCCCCGATATGAACGACCGGGACGAGTTCACCGACTCGCCCCCGACCTTTGGTGATATTGACGGTGATGGACTCCCCGAGGTGGTCCTCTATTCCGATCATGAGCGCGCCGGCGAGTATGTCAATCTCGGGAACTGCCTGTGGGTTTTCAACCCTGACATGACGCGCCCCGCAGGGTTTGAGACACCCATCTGCTCAGGCCCTCCGCTTTTCACCAGCTACGAAAACAACATCGTCCAGGTGGCGCCGAGTCCGGCCCTCGGGCAGCTCTCCGGCGACGACAGGCCCGAGATCGTGGTGCCCTCATACGACGGGCTGATGCGGTGCTATTCCCCGGACGGAGCGCTCTTGTGGAGCTACACCTTTGACCCGTCGGGGAACCCCTTTATCGGGGCGTCGGGTGCTGCCATAGCGGATCTCAACGGGGATGGCAGCGCGGAGGTCATCTTTGTCACCTACTCCACCGCAGAGGACATCTCTCATCTGGTGGTGCTCTCGGCTCAGGGGACCGTGCTCTATGAGATTCCCGTGGCGGGACGCGGAGATATGAGTGTTCCCACCGTGGCCGATGTGGACGGCGACGGCGCGCTGGAGATTGTGCTCTCGCTCAAGGATACCCTGGGTGGAGGCGATGGAGGGGTCCAGATTTTCGACGTCTCCACGGCCCAGCCAAACTGCATGCCCTGGCCCACGGGCAGGGGAAATTACCTGCGGAGCGGTCGGGGGGGCAACTAGGATATTCATGGAAAAACCTGAATCGGAGAACAGCCGTATCACGGTGGAGAACGCCCCCACGGTGTGCGCGGAGAGTGAGAACACCTCCCCGGTGAAGACCATGGGGTACGGTGGTTTTATGCCGGTCCCCGACGGCCCTTCGAGGCAGTCCACGGCGCCCACGCTGGTGGAGTCGTCCACGTTGAATCGGGGGCGGTACCGAATCCTTGAGGAGATGGGAAAAGGGGGCATCGGGCGGGTTCTTCTCGCCCTCGATGACCGGGTGGGTCGCGAGGTGGCGCTCAAAGAACTGCTCACTGGGACTTCCAAGGGGAGCACCCCCTCCCAGAGTGTCAACTCCCGATTTTTGCGGGAGGCGCAGGTCACGGGACAACTGGAGCACCCCTCCATTATCCCCGTGTACGAGATCAACGAGACCCCCGAGGGGACCCTCTTTTACACCATGCGGCGGATCCGGGGAAAGACCCTGGAGGAGGTCCTCCGGAGTGCCACAACGCTCAAGGAACGCCTCTTGCTGCTCCCCCATTTTCGGGACTGCTGCAACGCCATCGCATACGCCCACGCGCGGGGCGTTATCCATAGGGATCTCAAACCCGGTAATATCATGATCGGGGAGTTCGGGGAGACTATTGTCCTCGACTGGGGACTGGCCAAAGTGCTGGGCGAGCGGGACAGCGAGGCCTCCAGGCTTGAGGGAAATCTCGAGCAGCTGCGCCAGGTCGACTCGGAGAAGACCGTGGCCGGGGCGACCATGGGGACTCCCGTGTATATGCCGCCGGAGCAGGCGCTGGGCAAAATTGACGAGATCGACCAGTTGAGTGACGAATATTCACTGGGGGTTGTGCTCTTCGAGATCATCACGGGCAAGAAGCCCTATAAGGGTGCCAACGCCTTCGACGTGCTCCTCAAGGTGGTCTCGGATCCCATCCCCTCGGTGCGGGAGCTGGAACCCGGCGTCCCCCGGGAGCTGGAAGCCATCCTGACCAAGGCCACCCAGAAGGATCGGGAGAGCCGTTACCAGACCGTTCGGGAGCTGGTCTCCGATGTGGAGAAATACATGTCAGGCGATCGGATCGCCGCCTATGACTACAGCTCCTTCGAGCTGCTGCGGCGGTTTGTCAGGCGCAACAGGACCCTGGTTGTTGCCACGGGGGTTGTGCTTTTAGCCCTGGTGGCGACACTGCTGTTCACCCTGTGGTCCTACCGTGGAGAGATGCGGGCACGGAAAAAGGAGAGCATGGCCAGGCACTCGGCGGAGCGAGCACGGATGAGGGCCCAGCGGTCCCGGGAAGAGGCGCTCCGTGCTTTGGGCAGGGAACAGAAGGAGAAGAGCCGTGCGCAGCTGCATTATGCGCAGGCACTCCAGGAGAAGGCCCACCGATATGTGTCCGAAAAGAAATATTTCTCAGCGGCGCTGCTCTCCGCCTGGTCCATGTACCAAAACCCGGCCGCTCCCACGTCACCTCTTTTCGATAAGGACTTTCAGCGCGGTAATAAAACTGCCCGGAAGATCCTCGCCCTCAACCGCGGGGATCTGCTCATCTCCCGGGCCCTCAAGCGAGGGGATCGCCGTCTGTGGTTCCATATGGCCAAAGCTGACAAACCCAGAAAGAATGCCCACCTTTTCTCGCTGCACCTCGACGCGGGGGGAAAGCACATGGCCTTCTGCGGCGGCAGATCCCAGGTGGATGTGGTGGCAATCGCCACGGGAAAAACACTTTTTACTCTCAAGGGGCATAAGAAGTTCCCCCTGTGGGCGGAGTTTGATCCCCGCGGCCGATGGATCGCCACCGCGGGGTTCGAGGGGATCGTCCGCCTCTACTCTGCCAAAACCGGAGCGCTTCAGTCGAGCTTTAAGGCACACGACTCCCCGGTGACCCAGGTGGTGGTCGATCCCCGGGGAGAGCATCTCGCCACATGCAGCACCACGGGTGAGGTGCGTCTGTGGCTGGCCTCCACGGGAAAAATGGAGAAGGCGCTTCCCGGACACCAGGCCCTGGTGACCGCGGCCCTCTATCTCAACCGCGGGAACACGCTGGCGACCGCTGATATTCGGGGAAATCTGGAGCTTTGGGACGTCAAGAGCGGGACCAGCCTGCATCACATCGCTGCCCACTCCCAGGCTATCATCCGCATGCGCCAGGACCCTGAGGGGAAGCTGCTTGCGACGGTCAACCAGCTGGGAAACTCAATCAGGATCTGGAACATCGAAGAGGGGACACCCTTTACAGAGCTGTCCCGAGCCGACTTCAGGCCGGTCAGTGTGGACTTTTCTCCCAACGGCAGGGAGCTCGCCGTTGGTCTTGAAGACAGAACCATCGAAGTGTGGGATCGCCAGTCGCTGAAGGTTGTGGGGAAGATAAAAGGGCACCGGGACGAGGTGGTGGATTTGCGGTATCTGCCCGGTGACGGAGATCTCATCTCCATCTCATACGACAACACGGTGGTGACCCGGGCCATGGGATTGCCAAAAGGGAACACTGGATTCTCGGGGCACTTCAAGGAGGTCTACTGGGCGGATGTCTCCGAGCGAGGGCTGGTGGTGTCGGGGGGTGTGGACAAGCGGGTTCTGCTGTGGAGCGCCCAAACGGGGAAACTCATCCGGGAGCATGCGGATCACAAGGATGTGGTCTCCTGCGTGAAATTCTCCCCCCAGGGTGATCGCTACGCCAGCGCCTCCTGGGACAAGACC
>JAHJLU010000674.1 GCA_018821745.1 Myxococcota bacterium
CAATCCTCCGGGTGAAAAGAGCCGCGGATTGTTTTCTTCTGGCCCATTGTGACAAAAAAAGGCACCTGCACGACGTGGGGATCTCGAATGGGGGACGCAAACAGCGAGTGCACGACGTGCAGACGGTGTTTGCGTTGTGCAATGGCCCAAAGAACAGCCGGAATCTGTGGCCGGGACGAGGAGTATTTGCGGAAGCAGGGCTCGGCCCCCCTCTATCAGCGGCAAGTTTTATTATTTCATAAAACAATTATTGACACGATAATTTAACGGCGATGCAATGAGAGAGGTGTGCCCAGATTGCCAGTTGGGTGTCTCCAAAGGATGGAAAACACCTCAACTAACCTCCAAACCAGCGAAAAATTTACACAAGAATCATCGGAATAAAGGGCAGGAATGGAGAAAAGGCGGTTGGCTAAATCCAGAAAATGCGGTTAAGATCTCTTCGATTGTGTGATCTTACATTCTCTCGACAGATAACCCTTCGCTGTGGCTGCATTATCGAAGAATGCACGAGGTCATTCCACAAAACGCCTGTACGACAGGTCCTTCGCTGATCGCTTCTTTGGTATCACGCATAAGTGAACACGTGATCAAGGGCGACGGCACCGGGGGAGGGGGACCAGGCGGGTGCCTTCGAGACACAGGCCCGCCGACGCCTCGGCCTTCTTGAGGAGGTCCGCGGCGGAGAGCTTCAGCACGGACAGCTCCAGGGGGAGCCGAAGCGCGTGGTAACCCACCTCGATCATGAGATATTTTCCGTCCGGTGAGAGGGCCGCCACCTGGCCCATGATGGTGGGGATGACCAGGATGGGGCGTCCCGTTGAGAGCCGCCACAGCCGCACCGTGTGATC
Organism: Myxococcota bacterium; assembly: GCA_018821745.1. GTDB lineage: Bacteria > Myxococcota_A > Polyangia > HGW-17 > HGW-17 > SZUA-580. The sequence goes on from JAHJLU010000674.1 coordinate 852, forward strand.
GTCGGCCGAGGCGACCAGGAGGTCGGCCTTCGTGTTGACGGAGACGGTGGAGACCGTCGCGGCGAACCCGCAGTACCGGTGGATGACCTTGGTTGACGGCAGCCTGCGGAGGTTGAGGCAGTTGTCGAAGCCCTGGGTCACGAAATAGTCATCACGCAGCAACATGGCATTGAAGCGGTAGACCGAGGAGTCGTCGATGGCGAGGTCCGTGGTCTTCCCGGTGGTGATGTCGTGAATGCGGTACACCTGCTGCTTCCCGGAGCGTCCCGGGTCGTGCCACAGCAGTTTGGTGGGGTGAGCATCCACGGAGGGGCCGTTGCCGAAGGCAGGAAAGATACTGATCTCACCCGAGGATTTGTACGAAGCGAGGTCCACGGTCCTCAAGCCGCGGAAAGTCGCCACGTGCAGGGATTTATTATCCGTTGAAAACTTTAGCCAGGAGACCTGGTTTCCCGTGGGGAGGACCTTGCGAAGGGTCCCCGAGGGGAAGTCAAGGAGCTGGACGGCCCCGTCGAAGGAGCCCAGTGCGAGGGTGCGCTCGTCGGGGGAGAGCGCCGCACACCACATGAACCCCTTGCGTTTCTCGCCCACAAGCCGGCTGTACCCCGTGCGGGCGTCCCAGAGCCGCGCGGTACCCTTCCAGGAGCCCAGCACCGTGTAGCGGTCGCCGAGGGGCTGGATGAGCCCTACCGTGCCGTCGAGGGTGGCCATGGAGAGCCGCTCAAGGAAACCGAACCGTTCGTAGGTAAGGATCTCCCGCTCCGAGCTCAGGATGTGGATCCCACTCCGGGAGGTGTAGACCTGCGAGAGCCCGCCCCAGTAGTTGAACCGCTGGAGGATCTTCAGGTCCGTGGACCTCAGCAGGTGGATCTGGAAATAGCTTGAGCGACCGAGGACCGTGTCGTCGGGGAGGCTGGAGGGGAGCAGGTTGGTGTAACTCTCACCCCCGTCATCGGCGAGCATCTGCCTGGACGCTCCCCGCGACCAGTCGGGAGGGATGAAGGTGACGATCTCGTTGGCCACGGGAAACTGCACAACAAGGTGTTCGGAGCGCCCCGTGAAGGCGGCCATCGTTCCACGCCCCGCTCGTCTCGACAGAAGATGCCAGCGCCCCGTTGAGAGGTCATGAACCTGAAGTGGTCCGCGGGACTGCAGGAGGAGGTATCGTCCCGATGGGGAGACCACCACGTTCTCCATGCTCCCGGTATGCGGGGGAGCGAGTCGAGTGAAGCTCCCGGCCGCCGTGTCCAGACGGAGCAGCGTGCCCCCTCGATCAGCAAGGATGACTCCCGTCGTCCCGGGCATACCCTGGGCGACAAAGCAGCCGCGCATGCCCGTGGGGAGGCGGGACCGCAGCTTCCCGGAAGGGAAACTCCAGATCATCACCTCGCCCGCGTCGTCGATGGACACGATCCCCGTCCCCGAAGCGTCGAAGGTGACCTGGGCCACGGGGGCCGCGTGCCCCGTCAGCGCCAGGACCTCCCGCCCCGAAGCCACCTCTCGAACGTGCACGCTGCGGCCGCGGAGCAGGGGGATGAAGTGACGTCCGTCGGGCGAAATCGACATGAGCGCCATGTCGTACATGGTCTTGCGCAGGTTCATGGGCTTCTGCGTGGTGACGGCCGACCGGTAGACGTATGCCGCGCGGGTCCTCGACATGAGCAACAAGCCATGGACCTTCGCCGTGAGCGCCATACACTCCACGTCCTTCCCGCAGAAGCCACTGTGGTAATGCTCGCTTCGGGGATTGCCTGGGTGGAACAACGCCGAGGCGGCGGCAAAGACCTGGGCGTCCAGATAGTATCTCTGTGTGAAGAGCAGCTCGGCCCGTGCCAAATAGGCCTGGGCCAACTGGTACCTGGCTCTGCGCTCCTGCAGGATCTTGAGGTCCAGGGCCAGCTGAGTCGCCGCCTTCTGGCGCTGAGCCTCCCGTCGGGCCAGCACCTCGCGGTCCCTCGCGGCACGCGTCTGCGAGAGGGCCCGACTCTCCTGCTTCCAGGCCCTGGTGGTGAATACTACCGTGGCCACCAGCGCCATGAGCACAACCCCAACCGCGGCCACCAGCGCTCGGTTCCGGCGCACGAACCGCGCCAGCAGCTCCCAGTTCGAGTAACTGTAGGTGCTAACCTTCTCCCCGGAGAGCCAGGCCGAGAGGTCAGCGGACAGCTCACCACAGGAGACGTAGCGGCCCGATTTTTCCTTAGCCAGGGCCTTCTCGGCGATGGCGGCCAGCTCGGCGGGGGCCTCGGGGGCACGCTCCCGCACCGGAGGCACGGATTCGCTCACCACCCGCATGAGCAGCTGGTGCACGGTGCCCCCGGTTAAGGGTGGTTTCCCGGTGAGGATTTCATACAGCATGGCGCCGAGGCTGTAGATGTCACTCTGGTGATCAATGCGGTCG
>JAHJLU010000675.1 GCA_018821745.1 Myxococcota bacterium
CACGGGGCGGGCCGCTTTTTTAGGAGGCAGTGACGCGAGATAGGTTTTTAGATCCTTGATCCTCTTTCGTTTGGCCCACCGTTGCAGCTCACGCCGGGCAGCGCGAAAACGGTTAAAATACTTCTTTGGTCTGGACCCGTCGTAAACAAGGCTGTACTTGAGCTTTGAAAATATCTCGCCCAGGGATTCCCTGGCACAGGGCTCCGACGCAGAGTTCAGGAACCGCTTCTGGATAACGGAGAGTGTGGGGGGGATCCCGAAGAGCTCGAGGTAGTTGTGCTCCTCTTTGGTCAGTTTTTTCCCCTCCTCATCGGTTCTGTCGTTTCCCAGATTCACGTAGGTCTGCCGATATTTGTTCTTTTTGGCTGGCTCATCGGGGCTAGAGCGCTCACTGAAGATATAGGGGGCGTAGTTGTCCGAGAGATCGATGAGGGACAGGCCTCGCTTCTCCACCGTTGCGAGGGAGATGGTCTTGCAGATCCCCGAGGAGCAGTAGAGTACGGGATCGATGATTTTTTCCGGGGCCGGTTTTGGAAGAGGGGTGGTTTTAAGAAGTGCTGGCGTGGGCGCACCGTTTTCCGGGCTCATGGGATCCACGGCCTGGGGAGGCTCGGCGTTTTTTTTCCCCTCCTTTTGACAGGACAGTGCGAAGAAGGAGAGGGGCAGAAGAAGAGAGAACACTATACGCTTCATGGGGATCTCCATGTGTAGATGACCGTTTCGTGAGGATGACGTCTTCAGGGAATCCCTGTATATCAGTTATTTGCGCCATTCACTCGCCACGCTGGAACGGTCCGGAACCGATTCCATTTCCACCGTTATAGCCCCTTTGTCCAAAAAGATCACATTTTGGTAGTGGCCGCGTTATCAACCTGTCAGGAGACGAATGCCTGTTTGACGCCCATTGTCATATTGAATATCCTACGGGAATTGGGTAGACTGTCCTTCGCCCGGAGGTTTCTATGGCAATACTCATAAAAGGCGGAACAGTTGTTCTCACCAGCATGATCGCGCCATTCGATGTTCTCATCGATGAAGGGCTCATAGTAGCCACAGGATTCGACATGGATCCCTCGGACCACGATGTGGTTTACGATGCCCGTGGATTGCTGGTTATGCCGGGCTTTGTCGACATGCACACCCACTTTGATCTTCCCGTGGGGGATTTCCGCTCATCCGATGATTTCGATAACGGCAGCGCGGCGGCGCTGGCTGGTGGAACCACGACTTTTGTGGATTATATCAGCCCCTCCCGGGAGCAGGATCCCCTTGATGCCATCCAGGAATGGTTCGAGAAGGGGAAAACGTCCCGGACGGATTTCAGTTTTCATCTTACCCTCACCGATGCCTCTGAGCGCTCGCTTTTGGCCATGGAGAAGGCAGTGGCGCTTGGAATTCGCGGCTTCAAAGTGTTTCAAGCCTATCCGGATCGTCTCATGATGTCGTCCCGGGAGATAGAGAGAGTGATGGCCAAGGCTGCTTCCCTGGGGGCAACCATATTTGTCCACTCAGAAGAGGGGGAGCTCATTGAGCGGCTCAGGCAGGGAGAGCACAAGGCGGGAAACCGGGCCCCCATTTATCACTCCCTCACAAGACCCTCTTCCTCCGAGGGGCGGGCCGCCAGGGAGATTCTCGAGCTTGTTCACCGCACCCGCTGCACCACGGTTATTGTTCACATCAGCGCGTCCGAAGTGCTTGAGGTCCTGTGTGACGCTGCGAGGCTCGGGTTGCCGCTCTATGGCGAGACCTGTCCGCAATATCTGTGGCTCAACTCACGCTTTCTCGAGGCCCCCTGGCCCCAGGCTGCCGGCTATGTCTGTTCGCCTCCCCTGAGAACGCTTCCCCACCTGGATCGGCTGTGGGACGCCCTGCTCAGCGGGGTGGTCCAGTTTGTCTCCACGGATCACTGCCCCTTCACCCCTGCCCAGCGGACCGCTGCCGGAATGGATTTCACAAAAATTCCCAACGGGTTGCCCGGTGTGGAGTTCCGGTTTCCGCTCATGCACACGGGGGCCATCGAGGGTCGCCGCTTCGGGCTGACGAGGCTGGTCCAGCTCCTGTCCACCAACCCCGCCAAAATTTGCGGGCTCTATCCTAAAAAGGGTACGCTCATGCCCGGCGCCGACGCGGACCTGGTCATCTGGGATCCCGAGGGGGTGACTTCCCTGAACGACAGTGATCAGATCAGTCGGTGCGGCTACAGTCCCTATGAGGGGATGATGGTTCAGGGAAGCATGCTGGCGGTATTCAGCCGGGGCCAGCTGGTTTTTGACGGGGAGAATGTTGCCTGCGAGCCCGGCCGCGGAGAGTTTGTTCCCCGCAGGGCCGTGTCTCAAAAATTATTAAAAACTCTCAGATTGGAGGACTATCCATGGGCATTTTGTCGCTAGAGAATGGACATATCCTGACCTCACTGGTCGATGGAGACTGGGTTTTGGGGACGCTGCGTGTTGATCAGGAGAGCGGGACCATCCTTGAGATGGGCCCCTCGGTCGCCGCTGCTGCAGGCGATGAACGGGTCGATTGTTCGGGCAGGGTGCTTATTCCGGGGCTGGTGGTGGGGCATCATCACCTGTATTCCGCCCTGGCCAGGGGTATGCCCGCGCCGCGATACACTCCCACCAACTTTTCCGAGACCCTGGAATACATCTGGTGGGTTCTGGACAGAGCGCTCAATGAAGAGACGGTGTATCTGTCAACGGTGGCAGGACTGGCAGGAGCGCGC
>JAHJLU010000676.1 GCA_018821745.1 Myxococcota bacterium
GAGGGGATGCAGCCCCAGTTGAGGCAGGTGCCCCCCATGTTTTCCCGTTCCACCAAAATGGCCTTTGTTCCCAGTTGTCCCAGGCGGATGCCCGCCACGTAGCCCGCGGGGCCGCCGCCAATAACCAGAACGTCAGTGCTGTGTGAATCCATGGAAACCTCCCGATAAACGACAGGCCAACCCGCCCGTCGTGTGCAAGTTACATGGCGCTTATACATGAATTTTTCAGCAATAGTAAGGATAAATCCACGGTGGTCCGGCCATCCTCGGAACTGCCCGGAATTTTGAAAAAGCCCTGAACATGGTGTAGACCTGAGCCGTTATGACTTTCATTCTCCGCTCCATTTCCACCGTGTTTTTCATTTTTGCGATAATTGGGTGTAATCCCCGGAAGTCGGTTCCCATGATGGACGCTCCCGAGATGAAGACGTCGGAGAGCACCCCGGGAAAAACCGCCCGAAAGCGCCCCACACACCCGCTGAAACTCTTCGCCGAGTTTGACAAGTGCACCCGCTTCAAATACTGCAAGGCCCTTGATTACCTGAACCTCTATTTCTCCAGCGGAGAGACCGAGAACAATTACAAACTCCTTACGGGGGTACTCAGTGATAAATCCCCAAGGATTCAGGCCTTTGCGCTGTTCCGCCTCTTCAGTTTCAAGGATCGGCCGGAGCTGGTTCCCTTTTTGACCCGGACCTTGGAGCAGTCCCAGGACAAGACAGTCCTCAAGCTGGCCCTCTCGCTGTTGTTCCTCAACGGGACCCGCAGCGCCACGGATTACATCATCGCCCACTGGGAGGCCTATCCCAAGGTGCTCAAGATGGAGGTGGTGTGGGTCATCCGCAAAGTAGCCAGTCACCTCCCCATGGAATTCATCCAGACCCTCTCGGCGTCGAAACTTCCCGCGCTCCGTGCCCTGGCGTTGGAGGTGGGGGTCCACCTCTCCCAAAACCTGGACCACCTGGTGACCTGTGTGAAGGCGCGCAGCTCCCAGTCGGGCTTTTGTGCCCTGGCCATGGCCCGGTTCACCGATGCGGGAGTGCCTTCCCGGCTGGCAGGCCTTTTTGCCCATTTCCAAGAACTCTCCAAGGGAGAGAAGCGTTTGCTGAGAGCCCCTCCGGAGCTCATCGAGACCCTGGAGAAGCTGGCGGTTCAGGGGAGAGTTTCCCCCAAGGCTGCCTTCGAACTGGCGAGCACCACCCTGGCAAATAGGCGTCTTGCGGACAAAATCCGTGCCCAGGCAGCTTTCTACATTGGTCGCATAGGGGGAAAGGATGCCCGAATCATCCTGGAGCGATATCGCAAGGATCGCCGGCGCAGAGTGGGATATGCCGTGAGAAGGGCCATCTATCTTCTCGAAAAAACTCCCACCTGAGGTTTCACAGCTCTTCGGTTTGAGTGTATTCCTCCCATGGTGGGAAAAATCCTCTCTAATTGTGCATTTTTTCCCGGATTTTAAATGGTGGGTAAAAAATTACAATTTTCCTTGAACCGGATCCTCTTTTCAACTATCACAGCATGAAAACGGGCTCCACGGCCCCGCCCGGTCCACTTCCCAAAAAGAGAGAAACATGGCGCAAACAACGCAACAGCCTGGATTTGAAGCCATTATGAAAAATCTTGAGACCATTGTTTCTCAAATGGAAAATAGTGACTTGGAGCTGGAAAAATCCATCACCCTCTTCGAAGAGGGCATGCGGCTGACCCAGGAAGGCGAAAAAATCCTGGCCAATGCACAGCAGCGGGTGGAAATTCTGCTCAAGAACGGGACCGAAACGGTCCCCTTCGAGGAAAACTAATGGCCCCGAAAATACTTTTCGTGCACCAATTTCCAAAGCTTAATCCTATCCAGAGCGATCTTGAAACGCGCGGATATTCCATCCTGCGGGCCTCCAACGGCCTCAAACTCATTTCCCACCTCGAGGTGGAGAGACCTGACCTCATCATCATGGATACCCGCTCCTCATGGCCCAACAGTTTCTCCCTGTGCCGGGCCCTTCGGAATGGCAAGTACAAGACCATTCCCATTTTCTTCCTCTCCAACGCAGCCACAAAGGAAGAGTCCAAGAAGTCCTACAGTTGTGGCTGCACCCAATATTTTTCTATTCCTTCCCAGCTTGACTCCCTTTATAACAAGGTTCGCGAATTTGCCGGCTGTCCGCGCTTCGAGGACCCCCGCTAAGGTGATTTCAGGCTGACTCTCCATTTTCGCATCTCTTCGACCATGTCCCTTCGTTATGGTCGGTCCCCCAGTTGCAACTCATAAATGAACATGCCGTTTGTTGGGACAACAGCATTTCCGAAAGAATATGTATGATCTCCAGTTTTATCGATCTCGATCTCATCCCTTCCCTTCAGCGCGCGGTGCGTGAAGAGGGATACTTTACCCCCACGCCCATCCAGTCCGAGGCCATCCCCTATCTTTTAGAAGGCCGCGACCTGCTGGGATGCGCCCAGACAGGCACGGGAAAAACCGCCGCGTTTGCCCTCCCCATTCTTCAGTACCTCTCCATCTCCGATGTGCACAATCACAGAATCCGTGCCCTGGTCCTCACTCCCACCAGAGAGCTGGCGGCCCAGATTGACGAGAGCTTCCGTGTCTATGGACGGTATCTCAAACTCAACACGGCCGTTATCTTTGGCGGCGTTGGCCAGTTTCAGCAGGAGAAGGCCCTGAAAAAGGGAATCCAGATCCTTGTGGCTACCCCCGGTCGCCTTCTGGACCTCATGAACCAGGGGATCGTCCGCCTGGACAACCTGGAAGTGTTTGTCCTCGATGAGGCTGATCGTATGCTGGACATGGGCTTTATCCACGATGTGAAGCGTGTCATTGCGGCCCTTCCCGCCAAGCGTCAGTCACTCTTTTTCTCCGCCACCATGCCTCCCGCCGTGTCCAGGCTGGCTTCTTCACTTCTCACCAATCCTGTGAAGGTGGAAGTTGTCCCCCAGGCGACCCCGGCGGATCATATTGATCAATGCGTCATGTTCGTGGAGAAGAGCGCCAAGCGTGACCTGCTCAGCGACCTCCTGGCTGAAGGCAACATGGGCAAGACCCTCATCTTCACCCGTACCAAACACATGGCCAACAAGCTCTCACAGCAGCTCACCAGGCAGGATATCCTGGCCGGGGCCATCCACGGCAACAAGTCTCAGAACGCCCGAACCCAGGCTCTGGCGGGCTTTCGCAACGGTGAACTGAGTGTGCTGGTAGCCACGGATATCGCCGCTCGAGGCATTGACGTGGAGGGGATCACCCACGTGGTCAACTTCGAGCTCCCCAACGAACCCGAGAGCTATGTGCACCGAATCGGCCGGACGGCCCGGGCCGGCGCCGAGGGTATCGCCATCTCCTTTTGCTCCGGCGAGGAGAGGGCCTATCTCAAGAGCATCGAGGCGCTCCTGGGACACCCCATCCCCGTGGTGAAGGATCATGAGTACCACTCCGATGAGGCCTCCCGCGGCTACGTGGACGGTGCCCCTGCGGACAACAAGCCAAAACAGCGCGAGCCTCGGCGTCCCCACGACTACACACCCAAGAAGCGCCCCTGGGGGACCAAGGTGAGCGCCAGTCCCTTCCGCGATCGGAACGCACCGCCCCGCAAGACCGCCCCGGATCCCGCACCCTCCCGCGCTCCCAAGAGACAAAGCGGAAACAGACGCGGGATGAACCAGCGATAAGGCAATTTCTGTCCGGCGCTGTAGCGTCACTCCTTAATTGATATAATCTCATGGGGCCATAGATCCCTCTCATCCCACCTGAAACGGCGCCCTGCGTGCTGATTTTGTTCTAATTTATGGTCGTCTGGGGAGATGAGGGGTGAGGCGTGAGATGAGGGTTTTGGTGCGCAGCGTGCGGCCTTTTCTGCCCAGATGGTAGATGGTGTCAAAGAAGTGGTCATCGGGGGGGAAGGTCTCGGCCCCGGGTGTGGAGAGGATGGGGATTTTCAGGGTTTTCGCCAGGGTCCGGTGGAGCTTCTCCAGCCACTCTCTGTTCCGATCGAAGGTGCTTCGGGCGAGAATGGGGTAGGTGAAGAGGACTGTGGCGCCCCTTTTTTGAACCGCAGCGGCGAACCGGTTGATGGCCCGGGCGGCCCGTGGATTGTAGGGGACTCCATGGAGGTTGAAGTTTGAGCCCAGGATTTTGGAGCGGCCGTAACGCAGGTGGGTGATCACATCACCCTGGATATTGAACCCGTCCCTGCGGTAAATCCGTGCCCGGGAGCGCTGGAATTTATCCTGGGGCTGCAAAAAGGTCAGGAGCCAGCTGCCGGTTTTTCGTTTGAAGACCTTGATAAACCCCTTCGCCAGGTTTTTGTATTGATCAAACGAAGAGAGCCAGGTCAGGCTGGGAGGGTAGATGAAGGCCATCTCCGCCAGGGTCTCGGTGCCCTCCATATAGTTTCGAAAAAAGTTACGATACTCGGGCATGATCAGCACCAGATCACCGGCTCCCACTGTTTTTTTTACCTCGTTGAGGTTAAAACGCAGCCCAAGGCGGACGATAATCCCCATATTCGCCACCCGAAGCCCCGTGAAGCGTTCAAGCATGGGGGAGTCCACTCCAAAGGCGAGGTTGGAGCCACCCACGAGAACGATCCTGGGAGAGGGAAGCTTCTCCAGGTGGTCATGTTTTTGGGTGATGGACCCCAGAAAGGCGTTTTTTGGCAGGAGCATATGCCCCGCAAAGGTCAGCAGAAACAGAATGAAGAGGAGCAGCAGGGATTTTGCAAAGAAGAGCGCTTTCATGTCTGTTTCCTAAAACTTGAAATAGATAAAATCCGATGATTGGTAAAATACACCAAAAACTTCAATGAAAAACAGAAGGCCGATGTAGAGCCCCCAGCGCAGGGCGAAGTGCTGCCTGCTGACCCAGACGCGGATAGATCCACGCTCCTGGAAAAACTGCAAGACCTCCATAATAAAAATGGCTGTTGCCACTACCACCAGATCAAGGCGGTTGAAGTGTTTGATGAGGGCGAATTTGTCCCAGCCCGAAGCGACGGTGTCAAAGCGGAAAAGGTTGCCCACCACCATGAACCCCTCCCTGATTGTGCGGGCGCGGAAGAAAATCCAGGCAAACACCACCAGATGGAAGGTCAGCAATATGTTGAGCAACGCCCTGAGAGTATAAAAACGCTTGCGAAATATGGCCTCCCCCAGCTTCTGGCGCCACGATGCTGTGGTGCGGCCCAATAAAAAGTAGGTGCCGTGGAGGAGGCCCCAGAAGAGGAAGGTCCAGTTGGCCCCGTGCCACATGCCCGAGACCAGAAAAACCACCATGACATTGAAATACAACCGGAATGCTCCCACACGGTTGCCCCCCAGGGGGATGTACAGATAGTCACGGAACCAGGTGGTGAGGGAGATATGCCAGCGTCTCCAGAACTCCCCGATGGAGGCGCTGAAATAGGGTCGGCGGAAGTTCTCCATGAGGCGAAAGCCCATGACCTGCGCCGCACCGATGGCGATGTCGGAGTATGCCGAGAAGTCACAGTAGATCTGAAAGGCGAAGAAGTAGGTGGCAAGGATGACAGGGAGTCCATGGAACTGGGCTGGGTCACCGTAGACCATGTTCACGTAGACGGCCAGGCGGTCAGCGATGACCAGCTTCTTGAAGAAACCCCAGGCCATGAGCTTGAGCCCGTCGGTGACCTGCTGGTAATCAAAGTGATGGACCTCGCGGAACTGCGGCAACAGCCGCTCTGAGCGCTCGATGGGCCCCGCCACGAGCTGGGGGAAGAAGCTCACATACAGCGCGAAGATCCCCAGGTGGCGTTCGGGGCTTCGGTTTTGACGGTACACATCCACGGTGTAACTGAGGGACTGGAAGGTATAAAAGGAGATCCCTATTGGCAGAAGGAGTTTCAGGGTCGGTGTGCTGGTGAAGAGATTGAGCGAACGGCCCAGGGGGAGGAGGCTGTGGGAAAAAAAGTTGAAATATTTGAATAAAAACAAGACTCCCAGGTTGACAGCCAGGGTCGCAAAGAGCAGATGCTTTCGCCGCCGCCGATTTTTCACTTTGTCCATGGCCAGGGCGGTGCCCCAGCTCACCACAGTGGTGAGGAAGATCAAAAGCGCATAGGCGGGCTTCCAGCTCATGTAAAAAAAGTAACTGGCACCCAGCAGGAGAATCCAGCGGAGTCGCTGGGGCGCAGAGAAATACAAAAAGACGACGGTGGGAAAAAAGATGAGGAAGGCGAGGGAGTGAAACAGCATGTTACCTCTGGGGGCTGGGCTGATGACTTACCCGTGAAACCGAGTAAACTCCCTTGATTTTCCTGAGATTTCTTACCATTGTGTCCGTGGTGGGGCGGGTGGCGGTGAAGTAGAAGAAGACCGCCGTGCGGGAGCTTTTGAGCTGCTCCATGGCGAGGCGCTGAATATTCAGCGACTGCTTGGCGAAGACGTCACTCATCAGGGCCAGGATTCCCGGCTTGTTGTCGGTGATCACCTTGAGGGTGACGGGATCCCCCGCAGAGGGGTCCACAAGCCACTTTGCCTCAATAAACCGCTCTTCCTGCATGGAGCTCAGGCGTTCACAGGTTGCCTTGTGGATGGTGACGCCGCGGCCTCGTGTGATAAAGCCCGTGATGGGGTCTCCGGGCATGGCCTGACAGCAGCGGGCGAAGCGGATGAGGACGTTGCGCAGCCCGTCGATTTCAATGGGAGGACCGGATTTGCCCCCCTCGCTCTTTTGTTTTTTGGGCTCGGGTTTTGGCTTCTCCTCCTTCTCTTCAGCCAGCTCGGGCACCACCACCACCAGCACCTTCTCGGGGGTGATTTTCTTTTCACCCAGCCCCAGGAAGAGGTCATCCTGGTTCATGAAGCGGAGCTCGCGGGCCGCCTTCTCAAAGGCACCCTCCTTGAGGAGCCTCGGGTAGGAGATCTTATTTTTCTTCAGCAGCTTCTCCATGAGCAGCCGCCCCTCCTGACGGGAGGCGTCCCGTTTAATCTGGCCCATGTGGTGCTTGATCTTGTTGCGGGCCTTGGTGGTGACGGCAAAACTGAGCCAGTCGGCCTTGGGCTCCTGATTGGGGGAGGTGATTATCTCGACCCGGTCCCAGGTCTTGAGGACGGTCCGCAGGGGGACCATGGCCCCGTTGACCAGTGATCCCGTGCAGTGCGAGCCAACCTGGGAATGGACTGCGAAGGCGAAATCCAGGGCCGTCGCGCCCGTGGGCAACTGCACCAGCTCTCCGGCGGGTGTGAAGACAAAAATCTCGGCTTTGAAGGAGGCGAGGCTCCAGAAGTCCTCCCCCTCATCTGTGGGGCGCTTGAGGGCATCCACTGTGTTCTGGATGGCACGGAACCGACCCGACTCCATGGGCCCCCGCTTTTGGCGCTCCTTGTAGAGCCAGTGGGCGGCGACCCCCTTCTCGGAGATTTCATGCATCTCTTCGGTGCGGATCTGGATCTCGATGCGCCGCCCCGACGGACCCTCAACGGTGGTGTGCAGTGACTGGTAGCCGTTGGGTTTTGGGAGGGCAATGTAATCTTTGAAGAGTTTTGGGAAGGGTTTCAGGAAACTGTGGATAACGCCCAGGATGCCGTAGCACTGCTGGCTGGTCTCGCAGACGATGCGGAAAGCAAGGATGTCGTGAATCTGCTCGAGGGACTTCCCCTGTCGTACCATCTTCAGAAAAATGGAATAGAGGTGTTTGGGGCGGCCATATACCATGGGAGTGTAACCTTCCATGGCCAGTTTTCCCCGGAGGATCCCCACAACCTCGTCCACATAGGCCTTGCGGGAGCGCTCCATGGCCTCTATGTTTTTCTCCAGCTCATCACACGCATCGGGCTCGAGGACCGCGAAGCATCGGTTCTCCAGCTCCGCCTTGACCGCCGAGAGCCCCATGCGGTTGGCCAGCGGGATATAGAGCAACCTGACCTCCTTGGCCACCCGGTGCTTCTCCTCATCGGGGAGGATGTCGATGGTGCGCATATTGTCCAGGCGGTCTGCGATGCGGATGAGGGTGACCCGGAGGTCTTCGGAGATGGCCAGCACCATCTTGCGGTATCCCTCCATCTCTTGTTCCACAACGGTCTGGGGCCGAATCCGGCGCACCTGGGAGAGGCGCTCCACGTAGTACCGGCACTGGGAGGAGATATTTGTTTCAATAATCTGCAGGCTCTCGGCCGTCAGGGCGACGTCATGGAAGAGGGCGGCGCAGATAGCGTCACGGTCCATGCCCAGCTCGGCGACGATACCCGCCACACTCACCGGGTGAACAATATAGGGTTCTCCCGATTTTCGCCGGTCCTGCTGGTGAAAGGCAACGGCCATGTCAAGGGCGTGGCGGATGGGCTGGGGATCAACACCGTTGAAGTTGTGATCAAAATGTTTGAGGACGAAGGAGAGATCGGGTTTCATTTCAGCACGGAGGGATGAAGAGGGCGCAATGAGACCCGGTAGTGGCAGGCTGTATACACAGACTTGAGTTCTTCATAGGCGCGGTCAAGATCATCGTTGACCACGACAAAATCGTAGGAGGGGAGGGCCGTGAGCTCCTTTTTGGCGTTCCCAAGGCGGATGGCAAGGCTCTCGGGATTCTCGGTCCCCCGGCTCATGAGCCGTTCCCGCAGGACATCCAGGGAGGGGGTCACGATAAAAATAAAATTTGCCCGGGTGCCAAACTCCCGTCGCAGGGCCTCACCTCCCTGCATATCCACATCCAGGAGCAGCTCGTCGCCTCGGGCGAGCACCTCCATGGCGGCCTTGCGGGAGGTGCCATACCGGTTCTGATGGATATGGGCCCACTCCATGAACTCTCCCTGCGCGATCATCTCGTCGAAGACCTCGTCGGTGGTGAAGTGGTAGTGTAGACCGTGGATTTCACCCTCCCGTGGTTTTCTCGTGGTGGTGGACACGGAGAAGGAGAGCCGGGGATACTCGGCCGTCAGTCTTTTAATAAGGGTGGTTTTTCCCGCACCGGAAGGGGCGGTGACAACAAAAATCATCTCATTCATGCCGCAGTGATTTACTCCATGTTGGCGGAGAGTTCCCGCAATCTTTCCACGTCGTTTTTCATGGCCACGCCCAGGGTGGAGATAGTGAGGTCCTGGGTCTTGGAGCCTACGGTGTTGGTCTCCCTCAGGAGCTCCTGGCAGAGAAATTCCATGTTTCTTCCCAGGACGCCGTCTTTGGTCAGGAGCTCAAGGAAACTGTTCAAGTGGCCCGTGAGGCGGGAGAGTTCTTCGTTGATGTCCGCTTTTTCAATCATGATGGAGATTTCCCGTTCCAGGGAGATCTGATCCATATCGGAGTTGATGACCTGTGCCAGTTTGGTGGAGAAGCGCTCCCGAAAGCGTGCCCCCTCACCCTGCGCACGCTCTTTTATCTGTGCCGTCCGCTCTTTCATGTCGTTGAGGATACGCTCCATCTCCCTCACCATGACGAGTCCCTCGGCGATACGGCTCTGGTGCACATCTTCCATGAGGAGCCCCAGGGTCTGGACAACGCTCTTTCTGGTGGTGTCGGTGATTGTCAGGGAGTGCCCGCGCTCCAGCGTGCGGACGATACGCAGAAGCAGAATGTCCGTGAGAGAGGGCTCCTGTGAGGGGAGCCGTCCCGACAGCGCCTCCAGTTCCTGAAGCAGGGTATCCTCCCCGGATTTTTCACTCCTGGCCTCGACCGCCAGATCGAGCCGACCACGGGAAAACTCTTTGTCGAGGGCTGTCCTCATGAGGTACTCAAGGGCCCCGTCACTCAGGGATGTCTTGATCCGGATGTCTTTATAGCGGGAGTTGAGGGTTCTCAACTCCAGGGTAAAGGAAATATTCTCTGTCTGGCATGTTCTGGTGCCGAATCCGGTCATACTGCGTGGTGCCATGGGAACCTCCGTCGGAAATTTCCATGTAACATTAAAATAGGTCCCTGGGAACCCTTTACAGATTCTCCATGGATGATTAGAAATGCTGGTATGGATTTTACCTATCGCGCCCATATTCAACTCGATGGCACCAGACCCCGTCGCTTCGGTCTGTTTGTCATTATTGCCTGGGCGGTATCCTTGGGCGTCGCTGTTTTCGCCTCCCAGCTGCTCTCCTACCTCGCGTGGATTCCTTCCCAAAAATGGCTGGCCTTCCCCGGTCCGCTTTGTACCCCCTTCTCCTGGGGAACCGCAAGTCACATCAATATTCTGGGGATGGTTCTCTCGGTGCTGCCCCTGTGGCTGTTCGGCGGGCGCCTCCACGATAAACTGGGAACTCCCCGGCTCTACGGGTTTTTGGTCATGGGCCTCACCCCGGCGCTGGCTGTCTACATGCTGCTCTCGGTGTGGTTTAACACGGGCGTGGTGATGCTCGGGCCCTCCATTGCGGTGATGGTGCTCCTGGCGATGGCCAAAATAAGCAATGATCTTCCTATTCTCTATAAGAACTATCTGGTCGGGAATACACGCTACCTGACCTACGTGGTCTACGGATACACCGGGGTGGGGCTGCTCATCAACCTGGGCGATGGTCCCAACACCTCCCTGTTTCTCTCCATGGCGGCGTCTCTGCTCGGTGTCCTCTTCTTCTTCGATCGCCGCTTGCTGCAAAATTTTTTCAGGCCCCGGTTTTCTTCCAAATCCAAGCCGCGACTGTGGGCGATCCGCGGTGGTAAATGGGGCCCCAAATAACAGGAGGTTTTTGTGAAATCATATACAAAAGAGCTTTGGTTTAACACCCCGGAGCGCATGTCCTTCATCAATATTACACCGGAAATTAGAGCAGGACTTGCCGAGAGTGGCATCAAAGAGGGTCTGTGCCTTGTCAATGCCATGCATATTACCGCGTCGGTGTTCATCAACGACGACGAATCAGGTCTCCACGCTGACTACAAAGAGTGGTTGGAGAAGCTCGCCCCCCATGATCCTAAACTGTATCGTCATAACCGCACGGGAGAAGATAACGGTGATGCACACCACAAGCGGCAGATCATGGGACGGGAGGTGGTCATCGCCGTGACCGACGGGCAGCTCCATTTCGGTCCATGGGAGCAGATCTTCTACGGAGAGTTCGATGGCAGACGTCGCAAGCGGGTGCTTCTGAAGATTATCGGCGAATAGAAGAAACCTCACATTACAGAAAAATTTTTGCAGGGGGAGATAATATTCCATTATTTTCTGGCATAATCACCTTTTGGCGATATAAAAATAAAGGTCCCCCAA
The DNA here is from genome assembly GCA_018821745.1 of Myxococcota bacterium. GTDB lineage: Bacteria > Myxococcota_A > Polyangia > HGW-17 > HGW-17 > SZUA-580. The sequence continues at coordinate 11,154 of JAHJLU010000676.1, forward strand.
GGCCTCGAATTACGCAAACTGTCGGATATTTTGTGACGCGTCCGGCAATCACTAAGGAGCGAATCCCATGCGAATCCTCACCAGTCTCTTTATCCTGCTCTTCCTCGTTGCCTGTAATCAGGGCACCGACAGCGCAAATAACGCCTGGAATTCCCAGAATAATAGCAACCCCGAAGTGTGTGATGACGGTGTCGACAACGATGGGGACGGCGCCGCCGATTGCAACGATTCCGATTGCTGGGGCGCCTCCAACTGCCTCAATAATAATATGAACAACACTAACAATGTGGTGCAGATGTTTACCCTGAGGGGAAAAGTCTGGGCCCCGGGTGGCGACAACACCGCCACCCACCCCGATAACATTATGCCCATCCCGGGAGCGCTGGTTGCGGCCTACCTGAGTGCTCCTCCGGAGATCCCCTTCTGCAACGAGTGTGTGGATGTCCCCGTGGGCGTCCGCCATGTGTTCTCCGACACCGACGGCAGCTTCGAGCTGGACCTCATCCCCAACACCACCTATTTCCTGGTGGTCCAGAAGGGGCACTTCCGCAGGGTGACCCAGTACACGGCGGGTGAACCCGACGGATACGAAGACTTCGAAGAAAACGTCGGGACCGCGAAGGACAGCCGTGCGACGCTCCCCAATAAGCACGATCCCGCCAACGGCTTCTATATGCCCCGTATCCTTGTGGTGAAAGGCACCTACAACAGTATTGATGATATGTCCGTGGTTTTTGGTGCGCTGGGGTTCCAGTGGCAGGAGGCTCTGGGACAAGGCAATATCGATGCCGTGAACGACTACGGCAGTGAAATTGAGGCCATCGCGGGGAGCATTGACCGGCTCAAAGACTACAACCTCATCATCTTCACCTGTGGCGGTGGATCGGATTTCCTCACCAACGCCACCTATCGTAACAACATGCGGCAGTACGTCTACGAAGGCGGCAAGCTCTACGTGGACGACTTTGCGTACGACTGGGCGGAGCAGCCCTTCCCCGAATTCCTCACCTTCGCCAACAGCGGTGGCAGTGACTGTGCCGGTGGAACTGTGGCCCCCTCTTCCGTGGGTGACTGCAACATCTATTCTTCCTATGACCCCACCGGCACGGCCGGCGATCCTTACCTGGATCTGTGGCTCGATGTCATCAACCCCGGTGGCGTAATTGAGCTGGAGCTTGCATACGATATCATCAAATCCATGGGCCCCGGAATCCAGGGACTGTGCGACGATGACTCTGATCCCAACTGCCAGAACGGCATCTACACTGCGCCTCCCAAGGTCTGGATGTACGGAACCTGGAGCGGGTACACCATGCAGCCCGTAACGGTCTCCTGGAACTACTACTGTGGAAAAGTTCTCTACACAACCTACCACACCGAGGGTGGCGCCGGTGAAGGACTGCTCATGCTCCAGGAAAAAATCATGTTCTACCTGATAATGGAAATGAACACCTGTACCGGTCCCGTTGTGGTGGAGTAACCGTACTCCAAAACCTCGCCCTGATTCCACCCTCCCCTCAGCTTGATAAATCCCCCATTCACTGTAAACTTAATCCATTCTCCCCGTGGGAGTAACCTCTAAAACGACAGGACAGACCCATGAAATCCATCATACTGGTAGCGTTCTTTACCCTGATATCGTGTACAACCAAAACGGTGAAGCTCGATCCCTATTGTGGGGATGGTTCGAAAAATCTTGAAGCGGAACAGTGTGATGGACTGGACACGGGCCTCGCCTCCTGCGAATCCCTGGGGTATTACGGCGGGCTCCTGAAGTGCAACACCGACTGTACCTTCAATGAGCTGCTCTGCGCCGCCAACGGGCGCTGTGGTGATGGTGTGCTCCATGACGCCGAAGAGTGTGATGATGACGCCTTCCCAGAGGGGGAGACCAGTTGTGAGGATCTGGGTTTCACCGGGGGACAGCTCCAGTGCACCGAGGAGTGTCTGATTGATTCCCGTCAGTGTGCCACCTGCGGTGACGGGATCTTTGATGCCGATGGCAATGAAGAATGCGACGGCAACGATTTTGGTGAGACAAGCTGTGTGACGCTGGGATTCTGGGGTGGTCGCCTCAGTTGTGACACCCTGTGCCAGATCAATCACTCCCAGTGCAAGAACCTCCAGGGTGTCTCCGCCGGGTACTTTTTCACGTGTGCACTCACGGACACCGGCGAGATTTACTGCATGGGCGCCAACACCCTCTCGGGGAGGCTGGGGATAGGCTCATCGGAACCGGTGGTGACACCTACCTCCACCATGGTGACCGACGCAGTGGCCCTCTCCATCGGGTGGGACAACGGCTGCTATCTCAACGCAGATGGAGATGCCTTCTGCTGGGGTGATAACCGTTATGGTCAGGTGGGTGACAATACCGAGACAGACAGACTATCCCCCGCCGCCGTGACCCACTCGGGGACGGGATTTGCCAGTATCTCTTCGGGGTACGGGTTTAGTTGTGCCGTGGACCTTGAGGGCACCGGTTACTGCTGGGGCGCAGCCCTGGATGGCCGCCTCGGTAACAATGTTACCGGGTTGGCCACTTTCTCCGTTCCCCAGGCTGTTGAGACCACGAATCTCCAGGGGACCCTCACCCGCATTGCGGCGGGAAAACAGCACGCCTGTGCCCTCGATGTAAACGGTCAGGCTTATTGTTGGGGGAATAATCTCGGTGGAAAATGCGGGACTGGTGCTGCCGCAGCCAATTATACCATACCCACGCCCGTCTCCACCACCAGAGTGTTTACGGACATCTGTGCCGGTGGCAACCACAGTTGCACCCTTGACACCCTCGGGGCCCCCTGGTGCTGGGGAGATAACTCCGTGGGGCAGCTGGGTAATCTTGCGACCGAGGGTGGTGTTGCCCGGGATCCGGTGGCCGTCAATGGAGTGAATAATGTGGTGTTTACGTCCATCGCCTGCGCCCAGACTTTTGAAAGCACCCTGGCATACCCTTCCCACACCTGTGCCCTCGACTCCAGCGGCCACATCTGGTGCTGGGGGAGCGGCGCACTGGGCCAGCTGGGAAATGGCGCAACACCAGATTATTCCGTGGTTCCGGTCCAGGTGACCAGGCCCGTGGGTGTCACTTTCACCTCCGTGACAGCGGGGAGGGATCACACCTGCGCCGGAGACGACAGCGGGCAGGTGTGGTGCTGGGGTTCCAACGAGCAACACCAGATAAACGACAGCACTCAGGCCCAGTTTGTCGAACCGGTGTTGATTCCCTCGGCGCTCTAGGGTAAAATGTCATTTCCCTATATGAGGATACACCATGAGACTAATTGTTGTTTTATTGTTTTCGCTTATTCCTTCAATAGTTATGGCACAAAACCCCTTCGGTAACCGTGGGCTTTTCATCAAGCAGGGCACCTTTACTGTATCGGGGACCGTGGGTGCCGAGTACATCAACTACGCTCCCGAAGGGATGGACAGCTCCAGCGGAGTGATCCTCACCTTTGCTCCCAGTGCCGGCTATTTCATCAACGATAACGTCTCCATTCAGGTCTCCATGGCTGCCTATGTGCCCACGGGCGACCTCTTTGACAATGTGGGGACCACCTGGCTTATCGCCGCAGGGGCGGTGTATTATCACCGGATCAATAATTTCTATGTCTATGCGGGCCTCATGGCGGGGTACATCAAGCCGGGGGATACCAGCCGTGAGGCTACCAATAATTTGAAAAACTTCGGGGATCTCAACGGCAGCCTGGAGAGCAACACCACCCAGACCGCCATTATTTTTCCCGCGGGGCTGCTCTTCCCCATCACCTCCTCCCTGGCCTTCGATGTGGGTATCAGGGCTGTCTACATCATCGACGAAGACGACAGCGCCATCTTTGATTGCTCCATCGGATGGTTCGGCCTGCAGGCCTTTTTTTAATTTCTGGAACCATCGCGATGGGCTGCGATGGCCGACCCGGACGCACCGGATTCAAGACTCGATCCTCTCAAATCCCTAAAACATCAGGTTGGCAGTGACCTTTTGTTTATTTTAGTGTATATTGTGCGGCGCTATGGACGTTACCACCCTTGATTCACGCGGTTTTTCCTGGCGAGCATGTGGCCTCTGCCACGAAGAGTGCCCGCCCCACGGCCTGTTCTGTATCCACTGCGGGGCCCCCCAGGGTGACGCTGTCAGTTCATATTCTCAATTACTTATGCTCAACGAAGAGGACGCCGGTGCGGGAGACTCCCCCTCAATGCCGGCTCCCGATGTGGTAATCGCCTCGGTGCCCGAGCAGGTTACCAAATACATCTTTCAGAAACACCAGAAGGCAATCCCCGCAGAAGGTTTTTCCGTTCGGCTCCTCTCATTTCTCTCCTCCATCAGAGAAGAGGGAACGCTGGGTCTCAAAGCCCTCGGGTTCATCGAAGTGGAACCCCGCCCCTATCAGATAGAGTCGGCCCTCTCCATCCTGGAATCCATGGGTGGGAGCGGCATCCTGGCCGATGAGGTCGGTCTCGGAAAAACCATCGAGGCGGGCCTTGTCATCAAAGAGATGATTCTGCGGCGGACCGCACGCAAGATCCTGGTGCTGGTCCCGGCCTCACTGCTGGCCCAGTGGGCCGAAGAGCTCACCGACAAGTTCGGCCTCACCATCGCCGATGACTCCGCCATCGAGAGCCTCTCCGATGAGTTTGAGGGTATTATGCTGCTCTCTCTCCACAAGGCCAAAAGCCGCAAGGTGCAGACTATCTTCAGCACCCTGGCGTGGGACCTGGTGGTGGTCGATGAAGCGCACTCACTGAAGAACCACCTCACGCTGGCTCACCGGTTTGTGTTCAGCCTCAGACGCAAATACACGGTGCTCCTGACGGCGACGCCCATACAGAATGATCTCCGGGAGCTGTACAATCTTATTAATATCGTAAAGCCCGGATATTTTAAATCAATCAGGCTGTTCCGGCGCAAATACATGGCGGATCGGTTTACTCCGAGAAACCCTGAAGAGTTACGACGCATGTGTTCGAGGGTAATGGTCCGGCATCGTCGCAGTGACACTCTCATCAAGCTGCCCCCCAGGGAAGTGCGGACACACTTTGTTCATCCCTCCCCCACGGAGTTGGAGTTTTATACCCTCACCCTGGAGCTTGCCCGACGGGCTGTCTCCCTTCTGCATGTGGATGAGGGCGACCACATCATGCTCCTGTTGTCGATCCTGCTCAAAGAGTCCACCTCTTCCCCCCAGGCGCTTTTGGGTACCCTGGAGGCGGCAGTGCTGCCCAAGATTGTTCGGGAGACAGAGTCGGTGCTGCTCAGGCAGGTGCTGGAACTGGGCCGCAGCCTCTCCATTACAGCGAAGATGGAGTGGCTCCTCGAAGAGGTCGCCTCACAGCCGGAGGAGCCCATCATCGTTTATACCGAATACATCAAGACCCAGAACAAGCTCATGGAGTTGATGCAGGGGCAGGGCGCCCTGGTGCATCGCTACGCGGGGAACCTGCGGCTCAAAGACAAGGAGCTGGCCCTGGCGGCGTTTCGTCGTGAAGGCGGGGTCCTGCTCAGCACCGAGGTGGGTGGTCAGGGACTCAATCTGCAGCACTGTCACCGGCTGGTGAATTTTGATCTGCCCTGGAACCCCATGAAACTGGAGCAGCGCATCGGGCGTATCCACCGGTTCGGGCAGCAGGAGAAGGTCCAGATCTCCACAATCGCGGGGAAGGGCACCTTCGAGGAATATCTGGTCACCATATTATTGTCCAAGATCAAACTCTTCGAGATGGTCATCGGGGAAATCGACTCCATCCTGGCCTACCTCAAAAACCCCATCCCCATGGAGAAACGCATCAGCCGAATCATCCTCACGAGCCCTGATACGGCCTCCATACAGCGTCGCCTCGACAACCTGGCCAACGAGATTCTCACGGCCAAGGAACATTTCGATCAGGATCGGGACAGCTCCGCCAAGCTCCTTGATCTGCCCGCCGCGCCCGAGGAGGTGTTATGACCACACCGCTTGAGACACACCCAGGGAGCCAGGGAGCCGATTTTCGGAAACCCCTCTACGACGAGGCATCAAGGCGATACGGCATCACTGAGAAAGATGGCAGGGTCATGCTCCCCGAGTCCATGAGGCCCCTGTTTCTCGGAGAGGAGTCCGTGGAGAAACCCCCAACCATGGGTGCGGGGAATGATTTCTTCTGGCATCGCCTGGCGGAATATGTGAGCACCGCAGAGCCCATGTATTACCGGTTCTCCATTGAGCCGGCCATGATCCCCCGGGAGCTTGAGGGCTTCCCCATGAACGAACCGCTCCTGCTTGTGTGGATGCGGGTCCAGTTTGAAGCCCACCGGCTCATTGAACACCCCCTGGCCGTCGCCCTCGGCCGTGACCGTGCGGAAAAAATCCCCCTCTCTCTGCTGCTGGATGATCCGCTCCTGGTGACTCCCGCCAAAATTTACGTGACGCCGCAGATGCTGGAAGAGCGGATGGCCCTCCTGCACAGCTCCATCTGCGTGCTCATGGCAGAGGAGATCGCCACCATTCAGGCCGCCATGCTCAAGACGCTCCATGAGGAGACCGAGCGGATCCGCGAGTATTACAGCCATCTCCTGGTGAAGACGCAGAAATCCGATGAAAAAGATCGCCTGCGAAGAGAGCAGAAGTTTCTGGAGCAGGAACACAACCGACGCCTCCATCCCGCCGCCCTGAAAATACTGGTCGTTCCCGAACTGATCGCCTCCCTCATCGTTCAGTGATCCGCAAAAAGCAATTTACAGGGCGCTGATATCTCATGGTAAAATGAGATTTACCACGCAAAAACTCTTGACAAAAAGATTAAAGGATGCATATTAACCAAAGCGTTTAACTAATTGGTTAACCCCCTGGGGAATAACCCCGCCCGGTGTCATCGTGAAATTTCAATACCTGTTAATTTTCTTGCTTATTTTCCCCGTGGCATGCAAGGAGGTCAACTCCAAGCAGAAACAACTATCCCAGGAAGAGACGGTAACGGTCTTGACCAGCGCCGTAAAAACCGAGGCGCTGGACACCTCCCTCACCTATCGTGGCACGGCCATGCCCTGGGATCAGGTGATCCTCTCCTTTAAATCCTCAGGGAGAATAAAGAAACTGGTGTTTGAAGAGGGGGATCTGGTGACGGCGGACCAGTATCTCGGGTCTCTCAACGAGATAGACTACTGGCTGCAGCGAAGGCTGGCCGATATTAACGTGAAGACCCTGAAACCCGACTATGAGCGGGTGAAGACGCTCTCTGACCAGAACGCCATCCCCGGCGCCGAGAAGGAGCGGATGGCGGGTCGTTTTCGGGCGGCAAAGACCCAGCTTCTTCAGGCGGAATCCATGCTCTACGGGACGGTCCTTCGATCCCCCATGACGGGAATCGTTGTGAAAAAAATGGTCACTGTGGGGGATCTGGTCTCTCCCGCCCGTCCCGTGGGAGTTATCCTCAATCTCTCCAAGATAAAGATAGTGGTGGTGGTGCCCGAGGTGGAGCTGTTCCATTTTCGCCGCGGGGTGCCGGTCATTGTCACCGTGGATGCGCTGGGGATAACCGTCCCCGGCAAAGTGCACCGCATCGCCTACACTGCGGATGAAAAAACCCGGGGATTTCCGGTGACCGTCGCCATTGACAACCTCTATGAAAACAACCTCCCCCGCATCAGGGCAGGGATGCTGGCGACCATTGTGATGAAACAGCCCGATATTAAAGGAGTCTTTCTCCCGTTTGAGGCAGTCATGGTGGACCTTGACGGGAACCGTTTTGTTTTTATCAACGACCACGGTCGCGCGAAAAAGTTTCTGGTAACCGTGGGAAAGATCGTGAAAAACCGGATAACCATCACTTCGGGTCTGACCCCGGGGATGGAGGTCATTGTCTCGGGGCATCGCTACCTCAGGGAGGGAACGCTCCTGCGGCCGGGAAAGCTGCCCGGTTCGGGAAAGGCTCCGGAGGTGAGTCCAAAAGTGATCCCGGCCCCGGTGAAGCCAATGGTAAAACCTGCTGTTGTTCCCAAAGTGATCCCGGCCCCGGTGAAGCCAATGGTAAAACCTGCTGTTGTTCCCAAAGCC
>JAHJLU010000057.1 GCA_018821745.1 Myxococcota bacterium
ATCTCACATCAGGCTCAAGGATATGGATCCCCTTGTGGGGGAAATTCACCCGATAGACGAAGGGATTCACGAAGGCAGCGCCTTCATGGTGTGGCCCTGGCCTGCCTGCACGGCCATCGCAAAACGTGGTCTGAAACCAGGGAAAGCAGTCAGCGTGGCCAAAAGTTTGTTTGATGCAGCTCTGGAGCGGCTGGAAAATGGTGGGACAGAGCCTCAGCCCTGGGAAGTGGTCATGGTGAATACGGAGTGGGGTCTTTTGGCTGGATGGGAACGTGTAGATATTGCACATGAAATGGCCGGTGCCTCCCTCGCGGCTCCCGAGCGTTTTCGGGGTGGTGCACCCACGGATTCAACCAAAGTTTATCTCCACGCCTCGCTGATCTATCTGCTGGCCTCGGGGCGTGCTCCTATGGGGCTCCTGAGACCCCCGTCGGGCAACGGGGTTAATGTGGAGCCCTTCGATCTGGCCGTCGCCGGGGGGTTGTGTGTTCGCCCTGATCAGCGAACACGGAGGGAAAATTTTATCCCGGAGCTGGAACGCTCCCTGGGTATTCTCTCCCCCGGGAAGAAAATTCTGCAGATGGCCGGTGCTGCCATGGGTATTGGTCTGCTGCTGGCCATCGGGTATGGATTGTCCGCGCTCATGGCATCCCTGTGAAAACAGCGCTCTCCCCTTCAGTTGGGGAGTTCCTTCCTCTATTGACTTTACCGGTTGATTATTTTAAAGATGAATCCGGCTTAACAGTTGCCTGCCGTGTTGCCAAACCGGCAGGAACACGTCTGCTCATTACGAGTTAACCCTACGGAGAAGGGCGATGTCTGTGAAACAGTTCAATGGAGTGAAAGTTTTTTCGGCCACAATGGCACAGGAGCGGGAGGCGTTGGGCGATAAGGTCACAACGTGGCTTGAGAGGCACCCCGACTTTGAAATTCATGAAATAGAGACAAAGCAGTCTTCCGACGAAGCATTTCACTGTATTACGATACTTGTTTTTTATACCGATCCTCTGGCGGAGTAGCACCGGAATACAGTCTGCCAAACGCTTAAAATACTCTTCTGTCCTCTGGAGAATTCCTTGGTTGCTCCAGGGGCGGTTATGGCTGACCACGGCAACCAAATTTCCGTGGATTGACGAGCCCCCATGATCTATATCCTGATTGCGCTCATTGCCATCGCTTCCTTTTCTGTCGGAGTCATGGTCGCTGTGAAACTCTTGAAAAAAGAGTACACCGGCGAGCTGGTCTCCGGGGAGAAAAAGGTTGAACATTCAGAGGACCTGGATTTACACGAAGAAGAGACCCGCAAGGTTGAACTGGTGGATTTCGAGGACCTGCTTGATGTAGATGGTGATGTCATCGAAGCCGAGCCCGCTCCCCTTGTGCCCGAGGAACATCTTTATCGGGCCAAGTCCGAGATCCATATACTCCAGTCAAAGGTTCGGGATCTTGAGCTCCGTGAGCAATCACAGCAGTTTGTCATCGAAAAATTGAAAAAACGTGCGGATGGGAATATGGTGGACGAAACGCCGGAATCACTCCCTGAAGAGTCACAGTGAATTCACTGGCCTTTGTGTTTTATCAACTTTCCGACAGGCACTGTACTTTATGCGCACGGTAAACTCCCTGGAGACGGCTGGAGAGCCAAGTTCAAACCTCAAGGCCAAAGCAGCCAAAGCCATTGCCGACGTAATGGAACAGGGGGTCCATGCCATTGAAGCACCCACCTTCGGCAAGGGCCTGAATATCCCTTTGGAGATTTTAATGCTCGCCGAGCAGCACATCTCCATGCCGCAGATGGCAGTGATGGAGACTTTTCTCCGATATAATGAGAAGGTGGCCCTGCGACAGTATCAGACCGTCCGCCCCTGTGCCCTGGAGCCCACCGCCGGGATTAAAATCCAGCAGGAAGTTCGCGCTGTGGACAGTATGGCGGTAGTGGCAAAGGGTACGTGGAGTGACGAAATCCCCGAGACACTCGGGGCTCAGTTGGTGGCCGCCAGGGTCGCCGGAGTTCCCCGGCGAATCGTTCTTCTGCAACCCGATGACCAGGGCGGGGAGGCTCCCATCAGTCTCTTTATGTCGCACATGGCTGAGGCCACCCATGTCTATCGGGCCGGTGGAATTGAGGGGATGGTGGCGCTCTTTGAAGGCTGGCTCGGCCCCATTCCCGACAAGGTCTTCCTCATCGGGGGCACCCGGCTTGAGCGGGTGGTCCACTCACTGCTGGTCCAGCGTGGAAAGAAAAATCGTCTGGATCTTGTGGTGCTCGCGGATTCAAAATCCGGGGTGGAGCCGATAATCGAGATTCTCGGCAGCTTTATCCAGGATAATCCACTCTCCAAGGTTGCCCTGGTGACTACCTCACGAAGAGTCCTCAAGAGGGTGGAGCAGCTTCTGGAAGAGGAAGATGCGGACAAATGGTGGATCCGGGACCTCAAAAACAGCCAGGCGCTGATCCTGGGCTCCATCGAGGAGGCTCTGACCGTATTGCGGGATTATAGTATTAACTATTTTGTACCTCTCATCTCCAACTACGAAGATACCGTCCATCACCTCCCGGGAGTGAACCATTTCATAGTCGGTGATGTGCTCGGGCCTCTCATCTCCAAAAGGGCCCTGAATGTGGGAACCACGGGTGAGACACGTATGGAAGAGGGGATTGGGCCTTCAGGGGTCTTCAGTTTTCTTCGGACCATCACCATTGAAGAGATTGGCGTCAAGGCGGGGGAGCGAATCAAGTCCCAGATGCGCCAGCTCGGTCGGCTGCACTTTTAATCAGGAAAAGACATCATCACAGGGTTTGGAAAAATCGGGATTCAATATTCCATGGGACTCGAGATCCTGGATGAAACTGATGGGGGGCTTCATGGAACGCAGTTCGTATGCCAGGGGATAATATTCCTCGCCGGTGATGGTGCGATGCAGCGGTTCCGGGAGGCCCTCCCCGTGGGGATGGTACTGTGCCATGAGAGAGATGCCAACCCCCAGGGAAATAAGTGGTGCGAGCTGCTCCAGGAGTTGAAAAGAGTCGGAGAGGCCGCCGGGGAGGACGAGGTGCCGGATCAAAAGGCCGCCCGTGGCGACGCCCTCTTCATTGAGGGCGAGGGGTCCCACCTGGTCGTACATTTCGGCAATAACGGGCATGATCCCCTCATGGTAGGTGAGGTTGCCGGCGCAGAGGAGCCCTGGCCGGGGGGTGAGCCACTTGATATCCGGCATGTAAATATCTACGTAGCCCCGCAGCAGCCGGATAACCTCCAGGGTGTCAAATCCACTGGTGTTATAAACAACAGGCAGGGACAGGCCGCCCGCGCGTGCCATCTTGATGGCAGCGACCATGTGGGGAGCAAAGTGGGTCGGGGTGACAAAATTGATGTTATGCACTCCCTGACGCTGGAGGGAGAGCATGGTCTCGGCCAGTTCCTCCGTGGAGACTTCCTGCAGCGAGCTTTGGTGGGCGTCGCATCGGCTTATCTGGTGATTCTGGCAAAAAAGGCATCCAAGGGAGCAGCCGTTGAAGAAGATAGTGCCGGAGCCTTTGTGGCCGGAGATTGGCGGTTCTTCACCCCTGTGAACGGTACGGAGCGCCACGGAGGCATTTTTCCCCTGGCCACAGAGTCCTCTCTCGTTTTTGTGCCGTAATGCGCCGCAGGAGTGAGGGCAGAGCCTGCAGGGGGAGAATAATTCCTGGAGCGGGTTGTTGATTTCTGAGGTCATGGTGTGACAGTGACAAACCAGAGGCCCTTGTCCTGAGAAAGGGCAATACATTTGCTGCCGGCGGCGAGGCGTGTGGTGCCGCTCTTGAATGTGGGGACTCCCTTGAGTGCCACTCCGGCGAATTGGTTTTTGTCATGGGTCAGCAGGCTGAGATCAGATCCGGAAGCGGTAATCACCCCGGGAAAGGCCGCCTTTGAAGGTACCAGGAGTATACCCCTGTGATTGGGCAGAAGGGGCATGCTGGCTGTTTTTTTGAGGGTGGCTGAATAAAGGACTACCTTCTTCGCGAACAGGACGGCCCAGCCTTTCTTTACCGGTCGGGCGTCCATGGGGAGACTGTCAACCAGAGCAGTGGCCATGGTTTTACCTCCGCGAGAGACAAGCGTGAGGGACTGTTTTGAGGCCAGGAGAAGAACTCTCGGGCCACCGAACAGGCGCACCATGCCGGGCTGTTTCTTTTTAGAGATGAGCCCCACGGTGGTTCTCCAGACGGCCAGACCATGCTTGTACAGCGCTGCGACATAGTGGGGGCTCACCACAAAATCCTGGATACGACCACCAAACCCGCCTCTGAAGGGGGCCAAACGGCCGGATTTCAAAGAAAACTTCCTGATGGTGTCCCCGTTGATTGCGGCCATGAGCCAGCGGTTTCCCTGGATAAATCCCACTCGGGCCCCTTCATGGCAGGATGGCCCCGCACAAACGTTTCGCACGTCGGAACGCTTCCATGCTTTACCCTTGGTCGTCGCGACAACCCCTACAGTCATTCCTGTGCTTCCCGCAGCCACGTGTGTGCAGTCGGCGCTGACAGCGATGCTGAAAATGTCGGCTCCAACGGGGTTGGTCAACTTGCGGAACGTCAGGGATTTTGCCCATTTTACCGCCGTGGGCTTTGGCTTGACAGCGGCGTTGGATTTATCGGGAGCCACGGTTGTCGGGGTGGAGGGGGTGGCCGTTTCTGCCTCCACAGGCGGTGAAGCGGTTACCGCTGGTGGAGACACAGGTTTATTCTGGATCTTCTTTTCTTTTTCAGGCTCTCGAGTGGAGGAGACACCTTGGGCTGAGGCTGCACCGGCGGGGCTGCTGGTGCCCTGACCGGTTGTGCTGGTGCAGGCAGTGGCAATGAGACAGAGGAAAAAGGTGGTTTGTATCATTATATAGTGCATGTTCAATTCCGTTTCAGGATTCTCCCACAATGAAGTCGGGGACACTCTACTCCATTTGCCTCGCTTTGACAAAGGGTGTGACCAAGGATCACCAAGTGAGCCACCGGGCTTGCTCTTTCCTTTTTTAAGGAGTTATGTTACGAAAATGTACACGCAGCGCAGCCTTTTGGGGTTGGCCAATGCGACGTGAACCTCTTTTCCTCCCTTCAGCGCCATTTTAACCGGTGCGAGAGGGATTAAGTGAGCACAGCATGAAAATATGCACCATCTGTGACGACCATTTTCCGTCCTACTGGACCTCCACCAACCAGGTGATAACCACCGCCTCCTATTTGGGAAAGCAGGGGGTTGATGTGGACCTCATGATCCCCACCATGGGGTCCATGCTGCTGCGCAGCAAGGAGCGTAAACTCCGCGCCCTGTGTGAATTTTACGGGGTGGAGCCGACCTTCCAGCTCAAGGACTATTTCACCATGTGGCCGACCAACCGCCTGCGAATCGAGAAACTGACCCATGGCCTGTTTGCGCCGGTCATGGCGAACCTTGGAAAATATGACCTCGTGTACACCCGCCACATTTTACCAGTGTTCCTTACCCTGGCTGCGGGCGGCCGGGCCATATTCGAGACCTATCGCCTGCTGCCCGACGAGTTCCCCAAAACCATCCCCCTGCTCCGATGGATTACCGAGAAGGACAATTTTTTGGGAATCACTACCCACAGTGAACTCTCCCGCGATGTGTTCATCAAAGCGGGTGTTCCCGAGCACAAGGTTGTGGCGCTCCATAACGGGTATGACCCGGCGGAGTTTGAGCCCCGTCTCACCAAACAGGAGGCACGGGAGCTTCTGGGGATTCCCAAAGACCGTTTCCTCGCGGTCTACACGGGACACATGACTCCCATGAAAGGTGTCGAGATCTTTGTGGATATGGCTAAATTTGCGCCGGAAATTGATTTTCTGCTCATTGGCGGTCCCACTACCGATGATGTTGAGCGGGTGCAGAATTATGCAAGGTCCCAGGGCGTGAGCAATGTCACTGTCTCTGGCTGGATCAACCCACACCGGGTCCCTCCCTACCTCTATGCGGCCGATGTGCTGATGATTCCCCCAACGTCCAAGCCCCTCAGGATACATCGCCGCACGGTACTGCCCATTAAGCTCTTCAACTATCTTGCGGCGGGTAGAGTGATTTTTACTCCGGATCTTCCTGATACCGCTGAACTGTTGCAGCATGGTGTCAACAGCTACCGCGTTGAACCCGATAACCCGAAAGTGGCCGCAGAAGCCCTTTTAGAAATAGCCGGCGACCCGCTTCTTGCCAACTCACTCTCGGAGCGTGCCTTTGAAGATTCAAAACAGTACACGTGGTCTGAGAGGGCACGCAAACTCAAAGAGTTTATGGAGGCGCGTCTGTCATCTCTTTGATATTTTAGCTTCTATTATTATATTTTTCCTCTCGTTCCCACACTGTCAGATCTGAATTTACCGAAAAAGGGGCTATAAAAAGAGCACGTTTTCCGTTCCTTTTTGTTTCTTTATCTTTGTTATCAATAGGTTGATGTGCGTGCGGGAGAAACACGTTCACGCTGGTTTTGCGAAGTGATTTGCGTGTTTTTGACCCTAAAAAATGAAATGGCAGTGAAAAATTGTTAGTGCATGGTAAAAACCGCCACACCCCCATTCTTTATTCACATGTTTTTTCAATATGTTACAAAATTACGAAAAAAAAGCAAAACTTTCCCCAAATGTTGTTGACAGGAAAAAATAAACCCCTATATTAAGCGCTCGTTGGGTCGAAGCGGAACAAACGCTGCTGAGACAGAACGCGGTCTTTGAAAACTGAATAGAAGTCGAAGAACAGTGAGACGGAAGCAAGAGTTTTAAATTTTGCAAAATTTATTTTGAGCAAAA